>PHBF01000004.1 GCA_002841905.1 Deltaproteobacteria bacterium HGW-Deltaproteobacteria-17 | reverse complement strand
CGTGTGGGAGGCCATGTCCGAGGTCTACGAGACCGCCGACGAGAAGACCCGCCGCAGCATGGCCATCGTCGACTTCGACGTGGACCTGGTGTATGCATATTACAAAAATCCTTCCCGCGTCGCGGAGATGCTGGGTCTCCCCGGGGACGAGATCGTCCAGTCCTGCCACCCGTCCCTGACGTGGATGCGCAGCGCCGACTTCAACCCGGCCAAGGACGAGAGCGATCTGGAAGGCTACCTGCGCGAGTACGTGCAGGCCACGGTGTTCACCCAGAGCTTCCTGGAGATCGTGACCGACGTGCGCTCCACGTCCTTCGACCGGCCGTCGCTGCAGAAGCGGCTTCGGGACTTCGTGGATCAACTCGACCCGATCGCCGACGACTTCTCCATCGCCATGCTCGAGATCACCGTCTTCCCGGCCGCCACCCCCCAGGAGTGAGTCATGACCTCTGTTACCACGGGCAGGGGTGATCGGGGCCTCTCCGACACCCGTGATCATCATCGCCTTCCCAAGTTCGATCCGCGAATGGAGGCTGTCGGCTCGGTCGATGAGCTCTCCTGCTTCGCCGGATCCCTGCGCGTGCTCCTGCAGGACCGGCCCGAGGCGGCAGCCCAGATCCCGGAGCTGCAGCGGGACCTGTACCGCCTCAACGCCGAGCTGGCCACCGTGGATCCGTCCAGGCTCGCGAATCTGCGCCTGCTCGGGCCCGGCGACGTGAAGAAGCTCGAGCGGTGGATCTCCACCCTCGAGGCCTCCGTGGAGCCCCCTGCGGCCTTCGTGCTGCCCGGAGGCGGGAACCCGGCCTCCGCCGCCGCCGACATCTGCAGGGCCGTGTGCAGGCGCGCAGAGCGCTCCATGACCCTCTTCTTCGCGCGATCAGGCTCCGCCGACGGGGACACGTCGGCCCTGGTGTATCTCAACCGCTGCTCGGATTATTTTTTCATGTTGGCTCTTTCCCTGGCCTCGACGCGGGACTACGCCGCCGGCAACGACCTCTGACTGCCGCAGTCTCTTAAGAAATTTTTGAGTGGGTGGGATTACTCGCGGACGACCGAGAGCAGCAGGTGACCGACGAGGTCCTTGTCGTGACGGGCCACCAGCAGGATCTGGTTGAGCCCAGGCGACAGCGGGATCGTGGAGTCGAACTTCAGTGAACCGCCCTTGCCCGGCGCGTAGTAGACCTTCTGCTTGGGCTTGTCGGACTTGAAGTTGGACACGATGATGTAGAAGTCCCGGATCGACGCGGGGTGCACGACCTCGCCGGCGATCACGACGGACTCGGCCTTGGTGAGGCTCTCCGGACGCGAGGTCAGCAGGATCCGCGGGGGCACGACGTGGGGCGTCCAGGCGATGACCGGGGGCTTGCGGTCCTTCGGGGGATCGGTGCGCAGGGTGCAGGCTGCGAAGCCGAACACGCGGTCGGTGAGCTTCAGGCGGCAGGCGGTGCCGTACATCCCCACGGCGTCGGCCCAGCCCGCGCCGGTGCCCAACTGAAGGCCGGACAGGCCCGCGGTGTGCCAGATCGGCGTGTTCTCGGGCAAGAGCGTCGCGAACGGCTGGAAGGAGCCGTCCACGGCGGCGCCCACCGGGAGCTCAAACTGGCGGGAAACGCTCTCGGAGAACTCCGTGTCAAAGACCGACAACTCGATCTTCAGCGGCGCCTTGGTGTCCTGGATACGGTATTTCATGGTGGCCCAGGTCTCCTGTCCGGGGGCCAGCTTCTCATGGTGGGCGCGGCCCTCGAGCAGGAACAGGCGGTTCTTGCTCTCGTTGCGCATCATCGACACCAGCTTCTCGGAGGGACCGTCGCCGATGTTCTTCACCTGCATGTGCAGCAGGAACGTCTCGTCCTTCTGGGCCAGGCCGTCGCCGCCGTTCTCCTCGCCATAGGCGAACGTGAACGCGAACTTGGGACGGCCGGGCTCGCTCAGCACCAGGTTCTGCCTGAACTCGCCGATCTTCCCGCGACCCTGCTCGTAGATGTCCACCTGGTAGGGTTCCACGCCCGCGGCGGTGCGGTGCGGGATGCTCAACCGGGTGCGCCAGGAGAAGGACTTGCCCGGGGCGAGCTGGCCGAACAGGTACTCATGGCCGTCGAGGAAGTCCGCCGGGCTGCTGACCACGCCGTACACGCGCGACAGCACCTCGTCCCCGGCGTTCTCCAGGTGCAGCTCCAGGAAGAACTCCTGTCCCGGGGAGAGCGTCTCCAGCGGCTTGGCGCAACCGGCGTCATCGGTGGCGCAGAGGAGCGGCTTCAGTTTCATCGAGGGCGTGCGCGCCGAGGTCGGGGCCTTCTTCCAGTCCACGCTGCGCCGGGCCAGGTCGGCCACGATGCGGGCGTCCTCCTCGGCGAGGTGCTTCTTCACCAGCGCCTCCAGGCCCGCCAGCGTCTCCGAGGCCTTGGGTTTTCCCGCCTCCACCAGGATCCGCCGGGCGAACTCGATGGTGTCCTCGTCGGCGCCGGTGTCCTCGACGCGGTTCTTCTGGTCACGATCACGGCGCTCGGTGATGAAGTGACGCACCTCGTAGCGGGGCTGCTCGTCGGGACGCTGCCGGTCGCTCTTGATGGTGCGGGTCCGCTTGGGGGTCTCCTTGGGGGCGTCGGGCCAGAACAGCGACACGATGTCGTCGATCACGCCCACGGACACGAACCGCACGTGGGGCACCACGCCGACCTGCTGGATGCTGACGTCCCCGGGGGTCAGGTACTCGCGGATCGTCATCTTGAGGATGGGCTGACCCTGCCCCTGATGGAAGATCTGCTGCACGGTGCCTTTGCCGTAAGTGGTCTCGCCCACGACCAGCGCGCGGTTCTGTCCCTTGAGCGCGCCGGCGACGATCTCCGAGGCCGAGGCCGACTGGGAGGAGACCAGCACGACCATGGGCGTCTCCGCGTTGAGCGTGCCCTTCTCCTCGGCGTGGAACACCTGCTTCTGCGAGCCGGGGGCCCCCACCGTGGACACGATCACGCCACCGGACAGGAACGCGTTGGACACCGTGACCGACTGGGGAAGCAGGCCGCCCGGATTGTTGGCCAGGTCCAGGATCAGGCCCGAGGGCTTCTTGTCCTTGGTGAACTCGGCGTACTTGGCCGTCAGATCGTCGGTGGTGTAGTTGATGAAGTGGTTGATCCGCAGGTACAGCACGTTGCCCGGAAGCCAGCGCGCGGACACGCTCTCGAGCTTGATCTGGCGGCGGCGCAGGACGAACTTCTTCACCTCGCCGGGGTCCTTCTCCTTTTCCACCTTCCGCAGCCCCGGATCCTTGGGATCCTTGGGATCCCCGGAATCCCCGGGATCCTTGGGGGCCTTTTTGCTGCGGCGGACCATGATCGTGACGTCGGTGTTCTCCGGTCCCCGGATCTTGTCGACGGCATCGTTAAGAAGCATATTGACTGTACTCTCGTCATCGATCTGCGTGATGACGTCCCCCTCCTTGACGCCCTCCTCGAACGCGGGCGTGCCCTCGGTCGGGTGGATGACCGTGATCTCCCAGTCGCGCACCGAGAGCACCATGCCCACACCGCCGTACTCGCCCTTGGTCTGCATCTCCAGGTCGTCGGTGTACTTGGGCTTGATCAGCACCGAGTAGGGATCCAGCGCCTCGAGCATGCCGTTGATGAAACTGTAGATCGAGTCCTCGATCTCGTCGGCCGGCGCGCCGTTCTTCTTGAGCTCCAGGGTGACGAACTTGAGGATGTCCGAGATGACCTCCTCGAGCTTGCCGATGTCGGTCATTTTGGACAGGTCGAAGTCCCTCTTTTCCTTGTCCACCTGCACGGTCACGAGCTTGGGCGTGGTCTGCACGAAGGCCACCGAGGCGATGTCCGACTGCAGCTCCTCGAGGCCGGCGGCCAGCATCTCGTCGGGCTTGAGCTTGGTGGGATCATAATAATACGACCGCAGGTATGCCAGCGTCACGGCCAGCTCCGGGAAGGGGCTCTTCTCCGAGACCTCCACGATCGGCTCCGGTGGAACCTCCGGTTTCGGTTTCCTCTTCGCGGTCTTGTGGTCGCAGGCGAACTGCGTCGCCAGGAGCAGGATCAACAACCAGCAGGAGTGTCTTTTCAGCATGTCATTTCCTTGCCTTCAGGAGCGTCGGTTCCGGAGAAACGATCAGGATTTCTTGATGGCGATCGCCGTTGAGGTCCACGATGACCGGATCCGCCGGGCTGCCCCAGCGGGCGATCAACTCCGGTGCCGTGGGGGCCGCCTCGTCGACCCAGAACAGGGCGTTGTTCGTCTTGACCACGAAGCCGGGCTTGTCGGGGCCGTGCCAGTTGCAGGGGACGATGGACATCACGGAGTAGGAGCCGGTGAGCTCGGTGAGCTGGCGGCGCTCGGTGGTCTGTCCGCGGATGGAGACGACAGACAAAAATGCCCGGGCGATCTTGCCGTAGTCCTTGTCCCAGCCGTCGCCGATCCACGCCTCGAAGCCTTCCTTCGTGGACCGGGCCCACAGGCCGCGGACCCCACGCACCGTCGGGAGGGGTTTGAGTTTGCCCTCCTCGAACACGAACAGGCCGCCGTCGGAGCCCGGCTCATCCCCGTACACGCGGGCCACGATCAACTGGTGCCCCCCTCCGGCCTTCTCCACCACCGCGATGCGCCCGATCATGGAGGCCGAGACCAGGATGCTGAGCTCGCCGCCGGCAGGCGCCCGATGCCCGACCTGCACGGTGTACTTGTCGGAAAACCAGGCCAGATAGATGGAACCATCGGCCGCCGCCACCGCGTCCTGGGGATCGGCGCGCTTGGACGTGGTCTGGTGGATGACCTCGTGCACGGCGGCGGGCTTCTTCCCGGGGGTCAGTCCCGAGGCGTCCGTGAGGGTGAAGGTGATCCGCTCCTCGGGGGAGCGGCTGATCGGGTTGCGCCCCCAGCCCGCGAGCACACGGTCAGGCCGCTTTGCGTCACCCTGGACCAGCCGTACCAGCCTGGGAAAACCCTGGTGCCGGGCCTCGGCCACCAGGGCCCCGTCGGGCGCCCGGAACTGGATCCGATCCGTCATCACGTACGCCAGCAGCTGCTTCGCGGAGGCGTCGAAGCGTCCGGCGAGCACGTACTGGACAGGACCTTCCCCGGCGGGGAGCTTTTCGGCCTCGACGGTCTTCTCCTCGACGGAGAACTGCGGCTCACGGACACGGGGGTTGACGGGCTTGGGCGGTTCGTACGAAGGCGGGACCGGCGTCATGACGACCTCGGATGCCGCCGGACCGGGCGCCGGACCCTCCTGGGGGGGGTTCTTCCGCTGCCTGGGTTTCTCGCAGGAAAGACTCAAGAGCATCAGGATGACGAGTGCGTACTTCATGGGGCTCCTCCTGAGCATTGGAATGACGAGGTCCACCAACGGGTTCAGGCTTTTTCGCGCAGGGCGCGGGCCACACGTTCAGGCGTGAACGGGCCGTGCATCATGCGAACGCCGCAGGCGTTGAAGATGGCGTTGGAGATGGCCGGAAGCGCCCCGTTGATCGAGATCTCGGAGACGCTCTTGGCACCATAGGGGCCGGTGGTCTCGTAGGTCGGCACCATGATCGTCACCATCTCGGGCATGTCCGCGGTCGTGAAGATCTTGTAATGCCCGAAGGACGGATTGAGCATGCGCCCCTTCTCGTTGAACAGATACTCCTCCGTGAGCGCGAAGGAGATGCCGTTCATCGTGGCGCCCTCGGTCTGGCCCTCGGCGAGCTTCGGGTGAATGGTGGTGCCGCAGTCGACCGCCGACACGTACTTCAGGAGCTTGACGAAGCCGGTGTCCAGATCCACCTCGACGTCGGCGAAGTGGGCCGCGAACGGCGGCGGGCTCTTCTCCGTGATGTGCGAGGCCGACGCCATGATCTGCTTCTGGTTGTGGGAATACAGGCTGTGCAGCGCCACATCCGAACAGGTGATGACCTTCGCGCCGCCCAGGATGCGGCCGTCCTCGATGGTCAATTTCTCCTGCTCGCAGCGGAGCATCTCGGCGGCCACCTCGAGGATCTGGTGCCGGATCAGCAGCGCGGCCTTCTTCACGGCGCCACCGGAGAGGTAGGTCGTGGACGAGGCGTAGGCACCCACGTCGAACGGGGTCACGTCGGTGTCCGAGGACAGCGGGATCATCATGGTGGTGTCCACGCCGATCTCCTCGGCCGCGATCTGGGAGAGCACGGTGTCGGAGCCGGTGCCCAGGTCGGTGGCCCCCATCAGCAGGTTGAAGGAGCCGTCCTCGTTGAGCTTGATCGTCGCGGCGCCCATGTCGACGTGCGGGATGGAGCTGCCCTGCATCAGGATCGCCATGCCCACGCCGCGGGCCTTGCGGCCGGAGCTTTGGCGGGGCTTCTTCCATTCGATGGCCTCGGCGCCCAGGGAGATGCACTCCGGCAGGCCGCAGGACCCGATGGTCATCTCGACGCCCTCGGTACCCTCGCCCAGCGCCTTGAAGATCGGGCTGCCCATGCCCGAGCGGATGTGGTTCTGCACGCGCAGCTCCAGCGGATCACGGCCGAGCCTGGCGGCGGCCTCGTCGATCAGGCACTCCACGGAGAACACCGCCTGCGTCGCGCCGTAGCCGCGATAGGCTCCGCCCACGGGCAGGTTGGTGTAGGCGCCCTCCATCTTGAACTCGATGTGCTCGCACGGATACATCGGCAGCACCTTGGACCCGCAGTTGGATCCCACGGTGAGGGCATGGGAGCCGTACGCCCCGGTGTTCAGCACCATGTGCATGCGGATCGCCTGGATCTTGCCGTCCTTTGTGAGGCCCAGCGTGGTGGTGCACACCGACGGATGCCGGGTGCGCGAGGAGACAAACTCATCCTTGCGGGAGTATTCCATCAGCACCGGCTGGCCCGAGCGCAGACATAGCATAGTGCAAACATCTTCAATGAGCACCTCCTGCTTGGCGCCGAAGCCGCCGCCGATGCGGGGCTTGACCACGCGGATCCGGCGCACCGGGATCTCGCAGCACTGGGCGACGATGCGGCGCACATGCCAGGGCACCTGGGTCGAGGAGGTGATGCGCACCCGTCCGTACGGGTCGAGCTCGCACAGGGTGATGTGCGGCTCGATCGGGCAGTGCTGGGCATACTGGGTGGTGTAGGTGCCGGTGACCACGACGTCGCACTTGGCCAGGGCGCCGTCGACGTCGCCCACGCTCGTCTCGACGAAGGCGGCCAGGTTCCGGTCCTTGTCATAGGGCACGGGGATGACCACGTGGGCGTCGGGTTCGTCATGGATGACGGGAGCGCCGGGCTGCAGGGCCTTCACCGGATCGAAGACCGGTTCGAGGATCTCGTACTCCACCTCGATCAGCGACAGGGCCTGGGCGGCGATCTCGGGCGTCTCGGCGGCCACGGCCGCGACGCGGTCCCCCACATAGCGGACCTTGTTGTCGAACATGACCGTGTCATAAGGGCTGGGCTCGGGAAAACCCTGGCCGGCGGTGGTGTGCAGGATCCGGGGCACGTTCCCGTGGTACAGCACCGCGTACACGCCGTCGAGGGCCTCGGCCCTGGAGATGTCCATGCGGACGATCCGGGCATGGGCGTGCGGGGACGTGAGGATCATGCCGCACAGGGCGTTTTCCGGCGCCAGATCGGCCACGAACAGGGAGCCGCCGGTCGCCAGCGCCATCCCGTCCACCTTGCGGACGTTGGTTCCGACTTGCGAGAACTTGTTAGTCATGGTCCTCCTCCTTCATGACGGCGGCGGCCGTCTGCACGGCTTCGATCTGCTTGACGTAACCGGTGCAGCGGCAGAGGTTGCCGTCGAGCCCCTCGCGGATCTGCTCCACGGTGGGTTCCGGATGGTCCTCGATGAGGCTCTTGGCGGCCAGCAGCATCGAGGGGATGCAGAAGCCGCACTGGACCGCCCCCGCGTCCACGAAGGCCGTCTGGAGCGGATGGGGATGCTCCACGTTGCCCAGGCTCTCGACGGTCTCCACGCTGTGACCGGAGGCCTGGGCGGCCAGGATCAGGCAGCTCTTCACATACACGCCGTCGAGCAGCACACCGCAGGCGCCGCAGTCACCCTCGCCGCAGCCCTTCTTCACCGAGGCCACGCCCACGGCCCGCAGCAGGTCCAGCAGCGTCAGATCCGGGACCACTTCCATTTCAATCGTCTGTCCGTTGATGTCCAGTTGAATGGGAATCATTGTATCACTCCATATTTGAATTATTGCTCTGATTGCGTGGCCGTTTCCAGGGCGCGGCGCGTGAGGCTCTCCAGGAGTTGGCGCTGGTACTCACGACCGACCCGGAAGTCGGGGCGGGGCTCGACGGCCTCCACGACCGCCTTCGCGGCCCGCGCAAAGGCCTCCTCGCCGGGCGCGGCGCCGACGAGCGCCTGCTCGGCCTCGGGGACCCGGCGGGCCAGCGGCACGATCGCGCCCACGGCCACGCGGGCCTCCCGGATGACGCCGTCTGCGACGCGCAGACCGGCGGCCAGGTTGCAGATCGCGTAGTCCACCTCGGTGCGGGCAAACTTGACGTACCCGACCTGCGCGAGGGGCCTTCCGATCTCCACAGCCGTGATGAGCTTTCCTCCGGCCAGGGTCTTCTTCGGGTGTTCGGCCAAAAACGCCGCGATGGGGATCTTCTCGACGCCGGACTCGGACGTGAGCTCCACGACCGCGCCCATGGCGAGCAGCGCCACGGGCAGGTCATTCCAATAGACGCCGCGGGCCAGCTCCCCGCCCACCGTGATCACGTTGCGCAGCGGCGTGGAGCCGATCGCGCGCGCCGCGGCGACCAGCGCCGAAGGCAGCCCCGAAGCCCGCCGCAACTGCGTCATGGTCACCATGGCGCCCAGCCGGATCCGTTCGTCGGAAAGTTCGATGGACTTCAGTTCCTTCAGTTCGGACAGATCGATCACGGTCCGGACGTTCGGGTCACGCGACAGGGTCACGCCGGTCCCCCCGGCCAGGACGAGACTGTCCGGCGTCTTCAGGTGGGAGACGGCCGCGGCGACGGTTGCGGGACGGATGAATTTTTCTACATTGATCATGACGCCTCCAGGGAATGCGGATCCCACGTTCTGCCATGGAACCCGGAACTTGGGAACGCCACTTATATCATGGACAGCGCGGCATCGTCCAGCTGTGAGGATGGGACAAACCTTCGCAACTGGAACGGGCGCGCGTTCATCTCCGGATGGAAAAAGAGCCCGTCTCATGAGTGCTGAGCCTGTGGATCCTTCGGGAACCGTCTGCATGACTGGTTCAATTACCGGTTCTTTTATGGGTGACCCGAGTCTGGGAAAAGGGGATCTCGGTGTTTGGTGCGTCAATCCTTGAAAAAAACTTCAAACAACCGATTGATTCAGCAGGAAAATTAGGATATATAGTCAATCACTGCCCCAGATTCACCCTGGGCTCAGGAGGTATCATGGCCAAAGTCCCGCGCAAACGCTCGATCAACGCCTATCGCAGCGCCCTTCTCTATGCCAGGGCGTCGCTGGAATTCAACCAGGAAACGAAGCCCCTGACGGAGACCATCCTGCCGATGATTCCGAAGGTCAACGCCCTGATCAACATGGAGAACGAGTGGTCCGACTCCGTGGTCTCCGCGAAGGGCAAGCTGCTGGCCGCCCGGCAGGAATGGAAACTGCAGTTCAACCAGCTCCTCAAGGAGTTCAACACGTTCGATTACGCCCAGATCGTCGATGTCCAGGAAGCCGTCCTCGGCGTGTATCCCCGCGGCAACCGCGGCGCCGACTACGTCAACCAGGTGCAGTTCGCGCTGCCTGTGTTCCAGCAGGTGTTGACCGGCGAAAAGCTGCCCGCCAACATCAAGGGCAAGCTCAAGCAGATCCTGAAGGTCAGCGACAATGTGATCAAGTTGGCGACCTCCCTCGACGACCTCCTGCTGAAGAAGGAAGGCATGCTCGAGAAGCAGGACGCGCTCAAGCTGGAGATCAACCGCACCCTGGATCAGATCGACAAGAAGCTCCACAAGATGTTCCCGTACGAACAGCGCTACCTCGGCGCCTTCTTCTTCAAATAAACCCCGGCAAAGAGACTACGGATAAGACTGAAAGAGGGAACCGAAGAGACGGAGACGTCAGGGGGGGTTTAGTTGAACGGTTTTTCGCGTTCGACTGGCGTTGGGGCATCGGGAATGCAATGACTTTCGTCTTTTCCGTTCCCCCTCTGTCTTTTCCGTAGTCTCTTATTTTTCCGTTACTTGGCGGCGGGGATGGGATCGACGCCCTTGATCAGTTCATCACGGACGGGCGCCTCGAGGTCCTTGAAGGTCTCCTTGGTCCACGTCTCAAATTCTTTTTCATCAGCCATTTCTTTATACTTGACCACCAGGAGACCCAGCCCCTGCCAGTCCTTGGCCACCGTCTTCATCCGGATCAGTTCCTTCAGGACGTCCTGACGCTCCACCTCGAGATGGCGGGGCTGACGCTCCAGGTTCGCCAGGATGCGGATGCCCGACTCGGGGGCCTCGAGCTTCTCGCATTTCTTGGCCAGCTCCATCGCCTGGTAGTCCAGGTTGGGCAGCGACTTGAGCACGCTGACGATGTAGTCCACCTTCTCCTCCACACCGGTCTTGGCGTAGTACATCAGCAATTTTTTCAGCAACACCTGATCGTTCCCGCCGAGGTTCACGTAGGCGTCGAAGTGCTCTCGCACGGGGAGCCCCGATGCGAGACCGACGGTGGACAGCAGGTGCCACATGTTCACGTCGAGCTGCTCGTACAGGTCGGTCTGGGGAGCCAGCCACCGGACCAGCACCGTGGCCGGGGCGCGCAGTTCCAGTTTCCAGAGCGCGCGACCGAGCTGGTGCACGACGCCGGATTTGATCGTGCCGGGACGCATTTTGAGATCCGCCTCCACGCCGGGGAGCCAGCGGGCGGTCAGGACGGCGGCGGCGGTGTGCAGCGGGCGCTCCATCACCAGGAACATCGCCAGGAGCCGCGGCAGGGCCAGGGCCGGCTTCTCCATCTGGAGCAGCCAGCCGGCCGTCTTCAGGTGATCCGAGACCGAAGGACTCTCGATGCGGCCCATGGCCTCGACGGCCTTCTCGAGCTGCCCGAGCTTCTCGTAGAGGGCCGCGTCGATCCGGTGACGCTCATCTTGCAGCCGGACGGTGTTGTGCCGCGTCAGTTTGAGGATCTCGTCGGCGCGCTGCTTGACCTTCGTGATCTCCTGGGAGCTCAGGTCGATCCGGGAGATCAGGTAGTCGGCGAACTCCCGCAGCAGGGCCGCCGTGGCCGTCCCCTGCTTCATGGAGAGGTACGAGAGGCCGAACTCCAGTTTGTGGCGGTCGAGCACGTCCTGGACGCGGAACATGGTGTTGTGGCCGACCCACGGCAGCACCGTCTCGATGATCGGACGGCGGTCGGAGTTGACCACCGAGCCCTTGGCGAGCCTGCGGGCGACGTCCATCGGGAACAGGTACATGCGCAGGATGCGGTTGAGCGTGATCCCGTAGGACTTCACGATCGGCTTGACGTTCTCCTCGGTCAGGTGCTTCTTGATGATCTCGGGGTCCACCTTGAACTCACCGTTGACGCCGACGAGGAAGACCGAGTTCTCGTCGACCTGGAACACGTGCCCGTCCGGGAAGGCGCCCACGAAGGCCGCCATCAGGCTGCGGAAGCCCTCCTCGTTCATGCGGAACAGGTTCACCCACTGGCACAGCATGCCGCCGGGCTTGAGGTTCTTGCGCACGATCCGGAAGTGCTCGAGGGTGTAGAGGTTCGACGCCCCGGAGAGCCACGGATGCGACGGCTGCGACACCACCACGTCATAGGTGTGCGGGTTGGCGCGGGCGTGCCGGGCCAGGGCGTTGCGGCCGTCGTCGAGGCGCAGGCGCACGTTGGGCTTGTCCAGCGGGTGCGGCCGGTTTCCGAACATGAAGCGCGAGGCCTTGACCACCTCGGGCTCGAGCTCGGCGACCTCGATCTGCTTGAAGTTGCCGTGGGACAGCATGTCCAGCGTGCCGCCGCCGCCCAGGCCGATCAGCAGCACCTTCTCGGGGTTCGGATGCAGGAAGTACGGGAGCATGCCCAGGTACAGGATCTCCTCGGCGTAGTGCGGATCCGTCGCGGCGTGGAAGGCCTCGTTGAGGCCGTTGTTGCGCAGGCGGAGGCCGCCCTCCTTGGTCTTGTGCACGGTGACCACGGTCACGGCGCCCTCGGCCTGGAACAGCAGGTTCTTGAGATCGTTGGGATCCCCGTAGAGCGACTTCACGCGGGAGCCGATGGTGTTGGAGTAGTCCTCGACCGAGTACCGGGAGTTGACCAGCCGGATGACGTTGACGTTCGGGTCGATGATCACCATGCCCAGGAACACCACGGTCGCGCCCGTCAGGAGCCGCAGCCGCCCGTCGGTGCGGAACTTCGACATCCAGGAGAAGCCGCCCTCGGCGTCGGGCTCCACGCGGGCAAACATGGCCGAGACCAGCGCCACCAGGATCGAGAAGAAGATCATGAACTGAAGCAGGGCGTTGAGGTTCTTCACCGTCGGGATCAGGATCAGGCCGGTCAGGCCCGCGCCGAGGATGCAGCCCACGGTGTTCATGGCATAGGTGTTGCCCACCGCCGTGCTCAGGGAGCGGCGCACCGACGCCAGCCGCGCCAGCACCGGGAAGGAGGCGCCGTAGAAGAACGTCGGGGTCGCGATGGACAGGAACACCAGGAACAACTTCAGCGCGAACACCGAGCCGGGCGACTTCTGCTCCGAGGCGATGTAGCCCGAGATCAAAAACGGCATCAGCGGCAGGATCAGGATCGTCAGGATCGCGCCGACGGCCGCGCCGATCTGTAATTTAGTAAATAACGCCCACAAATCCCGGGACTTGTCGAGCCTGCGGGAGATCAGCAGGGAGCCGAAGGCCAGACCCGCGAGGAAGGCCGCCAGCAGGGCGGAGAAACCGTAGATGGTGCCGTCCATCAGGATGCCCAGGAGGCGGAACCACAGGATCTCGTTGGACAGGCTGATGAAACCGCAGACGAACGCGAAGGCCATGGCCGCCGTGGCGCCCCAGCGCAGCGCGAAGGCCGAGAAGTTCTCCTCGAAGGCGGGCGCGGCCGGAGCATCCTCGGTGGGCTCGGCCTTCTGGTCCATGAACTCCTCGCCGGGGACCGGACGGAGGCGGAACTCGATGAACGCGGCGGCCAGGAAGACGAACAGACCCGTCGCCACGGCCAGGTACACGGCCACGTCCAGGCCGACCAGCGGGATCAGGATGAAGCCCGACAGCATGGTGCCCGCCACCGCGCCCAGCGTGTTGATGAAGTACAGGACGCCGAGGCTCTTGCCCGGGTGTTCCTTCTCGACCGCGCCGTGGACCAGGATCGGCAGCGTGGCGCCCATGGCCACGGTGGGGACCAGGATCAGCAGGCCGCCGACGAGGAAACGGATGAACATCATGAGCGTCGGGCCGGGGTCCGGTCCCGTCAGCAGGTAGATGAAATCCATCTTGTAGAGAAGGGGCGTGAACAGCAGGCCGTACAGCGCGATCACGGCCTCGAGGATGCCGTAGGCCAGGACCGGGTGCTTGATCCGCGGTGCGAACTTGCCGCCCAGGGCGCCGCCCAGGGCCATGCCGCCCATGAAGGTCGCCAGCACCGTGGCCGCGGCCATCTCGGTGTTGCCGAAGGTGTAGTGCAGGATGCGGGTCCAGATGACCTCATACACCAGTCCGGCCAGACCGGAGAAGAAAAGCAGGATGGAAATCAGGGACAACGGGACGGGGCGGGAAGTTTTCAAAGTCATAGGCGCAAGTGTATACGGGATGGATTGGCGGTTTTCCAGAAAAAAACGCAGGGAGGATACCTTGACGAAAAAGGCCTGCTACACTATGATCAGCTTGCTTTTTCAGGAGGCGACCATCCATGAAGCGGTTCTCTACATTCCTGGCCTTTTCCGTGCTTTTCTTATTCTCCGCCCTGCAGGCATGCACCGGAGGGGGCGGCTGCTCCCAGATCGAACCGCCGCCGGCCACGATCCCGCCGTCGCAGGTGGTCGAGAACGGCCTCCAGGTCCGCATCACCGAGGACGGGTTCGAGACCATCAAGACGATCCTGCCCCAGTTCGTCGAGGGTGAGTTCGGCCACCTGGCCTTCATCCCCGAGTTCTGGGTCGGCTCCTCGGACCGGCAGTACGGCATCGCGTTCTGCAGCCTCGGCTGCGGCGTGGACATCTCCCGCGTCGATCTCGACTTCGACCTCGTGGACGTCACCCAGAACAGCAACAACATCGATCAATGCCGCGAAGGCATCTTCGCCGAGTCCGCCTGCGACGAGATCTGGGTGGACCTCGAGGCCAATATTTATTTAGGCTTCGATATCGACGTGTTCTTCATGGGGAACAACATCACGAACCAATGCCAGGTGGCCATCGGCTTCTACAACCAGGCCTTCCAGGGCACCATCGCCATGGGCCTGCGCACCCGCCCCTCCGACGGCCAGATGCGCATGGACATCAACTCCATCACCGACATCGACCTGGGCGGGCTGGGCATCTCCCTCGAGAACTGCATCCCGATCCTGGAGGACTTCCTCAACGCCCTGATCCTGGAGAACATCGGCCAGTACATTGAAATGGTCCAGGCTTTCGTGGGCAACGCCATCGTCGAGTTCATCGCCAACGAGGTCGTCATCCCGCTGCTGCAGCCGACGATCGACAAGCTCTTCCCGGATCCCATGGGCCTCGAGGGCCAGATGAACGTCGGCGCCTTCATGGCCGACGCCGGCTTCATGGGCGTCGACTCCATGCTGGAACTGAAGATGGTCTCCGGCGGCTTCGTCGACATCAAGAACCGCGGCATCACGGCGGGCATCATCACCGGCTTCAACTCCGACTCCGACGTGCTCTCCCGCGCCGAGAGCAAGAACGAGTTCAACGTCGCCGAGCACACCCAGGGCGCCCGCTGCGTGCCCCCCATCGCGACCTTCGACTTCAACCAGCAGGGGCTCTCCCTGGTCCCGGGCGTCTCCGGCGCCTCGGCAGACCGCCTGAAGACCTTCACCCGCCAGATCATCCAGGAGTTCTCGGGGTCCTTCGACCAGGCCTACCTGAAGTTCGGCGACAACACGCCCGCGGACGTGGGCATCGCCCTGACCAAGGACTTCCTGAACCTGCTGGGCTTCCATCTGGTCAACAGCGGCGCCCTGTGCCTGACCGTGGGCACCGAGCAGAGCCCGCTGCTCAAGGTCGGCGCCTTCTCGGTGATGATCCCGTCGCTGGCCGAACTGATCGATCCCACCGTGGGTGACGCCCCGCTGCAGCTGGTCATCCGGCCCCAGACCGCGCTGGAGTTCACCATCGGCCAGGGCTCGGGCACCGAGACCCCGCTGATCGACGTGTTCATGCGCGACTTCCAGATCGACGTGTACCCGTTCGTCAACGGCCGCTACGCCCGCGCCCTCACCCTGGCGCTGGACATGCACCTCCAGATCGACCTCGAGGAGGGCGTCGACCCGCTCACCAACAACGTGACGGTGATGCCCGTCCTGCGCCCGGTGGACGCCAGCCAGATCGCCGCCCGGGTCACCAACGCCGACCTGATCCGTGAGAACCCCGAGGACGTGGCCGCGATCTTCCCGAGCATCCTGGGCATGATCATGCCGATGATGAGCGGGGCCCTGCAGCCGATCCCGATGCCCACCTACGACATCACCAAGATGAACCAGAACGGCGACTACCTGGTGTGGCGCGTGGTGCGGCTCTCCCACCTGGAGTTCAAGCCCACGATCACCGCCGACGCTGCCCTGATCATCGCCAAGATCGTCTCCGTGCTGCCCGGCCAGAAGAGCACCGTGCGCCCGCACACGTTCGAAGCCTCCCTGCGCTCGGCCCACACCTACGCCCCCGAGCGCCTGCGCGCCACCCTGCAGGGCCGCGACGACGCCCGCCCCGAGCTCGTGATCGACCTGTCCGCCACCGACGGCGCCGGATCCGCCGAGTACCAGTACAGCCTCGACGGGGGCGCCTACACGCCGTTTGCCCGCACCAATCAACTCGTCATCGGCGATCTGCCGCTGTTTTTGCAGGGCAAGCACACCGTGAAGATCCGTGGCCGCCGCGCCGGCTCCCCCGAGAGCCTGAACCTCGAGCCCGTCACCTTGACCGCCATCCTCGACACGCTGCCTCCGAAGGCCATCCCGTACGTGGCCGGCCAGCGCTTCTTCCCTGGCGCGGTGGACTTCGTCTCCGGCCGTGAGGCCATCGAGGTCTCCTTCGGCAAGGGTCATGGAGACTTCACCGCCTGGGCCGCCGTGGAGAGCATCTCCCTGTCGGCCGCCCGCGCCTACGCCGGGGACGGCGAACTGATCGTCCGCCTCCGCGACGAGGCCGGCAACGTCTCCGAGACCGCCGTGGATCTCAACCAGATCCTGTCGGTCCCCGTGGAGAAGGATGGCTCCACCGGCTTCTTCATGTGCGCCACCTCCGCGGGCACCCGCGGCAAGGGCGCCACCTGGCCGTTGTTCCTGCTGCTGGGCGCGGTGCTCCTGGGCGCCCGCCTGCGGAGGTTCCACCCCCGTTTTTTTCCGCAGGTCCTGATGGTGCTGGCCACGATCGCCACCATCGGCCTGATCGGCTGCGCCGACGGCAGCGGCAACAAGAAGAACCAGACGCCCACGTGCTTCTGGGACGATGACTGCGCCGGCGTGTCTTGCCCTGACAACGAGATCCCCCTGTGCATGGGCGGCCAGTGCGAGTGCGTCAACGACATCCCCTGGGGCATCCCGGGCCCGTACGCCTCCTTCACGGTCATCGGCCAGCTCGCCTGGGTGGGCTCCTACAACACGACCTACGGCGACCTGATGGTCACCACGATCATCCCGTCCGAGAACGAGCCCGCCCGCATCCGCCCCGAGGACTGGTTCTTCGTCGACGGCGTGCCCGACGGCCCGGTGGTGCTGCCCTCCTCCGAGGTCCGCGGCGGCATCAACGCCCGCGGCACCGACGTGGGCGCCTACACCTCGGTGGCCAAACTGAGCACCGGCACGCCGATCATCGCCCACCACAACCGCACCACGGGCTCCGTGCGCATCTCCTACACCCTCGACGCCACGGGCATGATGGACATGATCACGTGGAACCACTACGACCTCGACAACGCCGGTGACCCCGAGTCCGGCGACCTCGGCAACGCCGGCCTGTTCAACAAGCTCGACGTCCGCGCCACCGACGGCGCCCCGGGCGTGGCCTATGCGGTCAACAACCTGCCGGTGAACTCCAACCTCGCCTCCGAGGTGCGGTTCGCCCAGGCCCGCGTGCCGGTCCCGACGGCCGCCTCCGACTGGGACATCCTCACCGTCGACACCGTCGAGTATCCTCTGCCGGCCATCGACGCCCCCCTGCCCGACTGGCCCGACGGCACCGGCCACTTCATCGCGCTGGACCGCTTCGTGGACGGCCGCGCCGCCATCGCCTGGTTCGACCCGTACGCCGGCGCGCTGAAGTTCTCCTATCAGACCGAGGCCGGTGGCGCCTTCGCTCCCGCGCAGATCGTCGCCGGCGGCGTCGAGGGCGAGCTGCCGCTGGGCCTGTTCTGCACCATGGCCGTCGATCCCACCGACGAGAACCTGATCCACTTCGTCTACCAGGACTCCCTGCAGCGCTCCCTGTGGTACAGCGTGCTGAACCTTTCGACCTCCGAGGTCGCCCAGACCCTGCTCGACGACGGCTTCCGGCCCGAGGACGGCACCAACAACGACGGCCTGCCCATGCCCGTGCAGCACTACTTCGGTCCCGACGCGCGCATCGCCATCGCGGCCTCCAAGATCTTCCTGGCCTGGCAGGACGCGACCTCCCAGGAGATGTATCTGGGCATCCTGGACCGCTCGGTCAGCATGACCGACTGGGACATCCGGGTGCTGCGCGGCAACGAGGAACCCTACGAGGGCTCCGTCGGCTTCTACATCGACATGAAGATCGAAGGCTCCAAGATCTACATCTCCACCTACGGCGTCAACCTTCACGCCGTGCCCGACATCCTGGGCAACCCCGCGCTGCGTTATTACGTCGAGATCTTCTCGATCCCGACGGGCATCGTTGGAAAGTAAAGATTCTTTTTATCACATCTGGCACCCTTCACCGGGCGCCTTCCACGGCCGGCCGACGCCGGTCCGGATCCAGGAGTTCCCATGTCCACATTGCTGGCCTTTCTTCTCTCCCTCCAGATGACCACGGCGCCCAAGCCCAACCCCTTCGAGGCGGGCACCGATCTCACCCTCGACCTGGGCTGGCAGGGCGGCGGCTCCCACACCGTCGACGGCGTCCGCCTGGGGGTGGGCATGCTCACGCAGCGCCAGGGCTCCCGCCGCTGGGCCTATGAATTAAATTTTGTATCCGGTCATGATTACTGCCACGATCACAACAACGATCGCTACTGCGACGATCAGTGGGCGGTGTACGGTTTCGGCGGCATCCAGCTGGACTTCCCGATCTCGGCGGACCGCAAGTTGTTCGCCTCCGTCACCGGCGGCTTCTTCGCGGGCATCTCCTACTGGGAGAACTGGTACTGGGACGACAACGACGCCAACGACGACGACCTGGCCATCATGGGCGGCGTCATGGGCAAGGCCTCGCTGATGTACGAGTTCGACAGTTTCCGGCTGGGTGTGGGCGTCTTCGCGGGCTTCGGCCCCTCCATCGGGTCCGAGAGCGGCCTCGAGATCTACTTCCCCGTGGGCATGCACTTCATCTTCCACTACATGTTTTGATTCTTTTTCGGAAACATTTTCCGTCGCAGGGGGGGCGGATCAGGCGGCTTCGCGGGCTTCCTGGCGATCGAGCCAGGCCGAGTAGATCCAGATGCCCGCCGCCGCGACGACGCCGATGCAGGCGAGCATGATCCATCCCAGCTCCTGCCGTCCCTGACGGACCATCACGTCATTGAAGATGTAGGCGCCCACGGGACCTCCGATGAGGCTGCCCAGGGCCATCGGCAGGTTGGCGTAACCCATGTAGAGCCCTTCCTGCCCCTTGGGCGCCAGCCGCCCGATGAACTCGTACAGACGCGGCGCCTCGAACAGTTCGCCGAACGCGATCATGGCCACGGTCCCGATCGCCATGAGCCCACCCAGCGGAAGGGAGGCGAAGACGGCCGTCCGCAGGTCCATGGACAGGGCCAGCGGAATGATGTTGATGAGCATGGCCCCGGAGATGATCAGGGTCCCCATGATGATCGACCGGATCGGCCTCATGTGGCCGAAGAAGCGCGTGATCATCAACTGAAAGAGCACGATCACCACCGGGTTGGCCATGGTGTACAGTTCCACCGGGGGCTTGTCCTCGACGAACTTGCTCAGGTACAGCGGGATGATGTTGTAGACCTGGTGGTACAGGAAGGCAAAGCCCGTCATCAGCGCCAGAAACACCACGAACCGCGTCTGCCGCAGCACCAGGAACATGTTCATCAGGGTCTTCTTGATGTCCTTCTTGGGCGCGTCCGCGTGGACGGGCGGCTCCTCGTAGGTGAACAACACCGCGAACATCGCGAGCATCGCCATGGCCCCGGAGACCGCAAAGATATAGGAGAGGTTCGAGTTCACGCGCACGTAATAACTGACACCACGGCCGAACAGGCTGCCGATGTTGATGACCATGTAAAAAAGCCCGAAGCCCAGCGTGACGAGCTTGACCGGACTGGCCTTCTGCACGGTCCCTGAGATGCAGGGCTTGATGATCGAACCGCCCAGGCCGATGAAGAACAGCGCGCAGGCCGCCAGGAAGACCACACCCGGCCCGGCAGTCAGCGGTGCGTCCTTGGCAATCCCCGGATTGAGCTCGGCCAGGCCGGTCCACACCGGGGCGCCGGCGAAGGAATACCCGATGGTGAGCAGGACGAACGCCAGCACCAGCGCGCGGCGGAAACCGAAGTGATCCGCCAGCGAGCCCGACAGGATCGGGAGAAAGTACACCAGGAACCACAACAGGCCGTTGAGGGTGCTGGGCCAGTAATTGCCGAGCCCGATCTGTTGCAGGTACAGCACCAGAAAGGAGGCCATGGCATAATAGGCTGCGCGCTCGAACAACTCGGTCAGGTTGGCGGTCCAGAAGACCTTGGGAAATTCCTTGAACGACGAAACGGTGAAGGACATGCGGGGACCTCGCTTGGGAGAGTGGGTGGCCACAGACAAAATGTCGCGGGAAAAGTATCACGGGCGTGAGCCGGCGTTCAAGGGGAAATGTTCAGTATTAAAACCGGAACATCCGGAAGTTCAGGCCGGCGTTGACCTCGACGAGGAAGCCGAACCGGAACTTGATGCGGCCGGTGGCCGGATCGACGATCTCCTTGGGGGGATTGGTGAACGGCGCCGCGGCCCGCACCGCGCGGATGGCCTCGAGATCGAGGAAGCGCAGCCCCGAAGGCTGCGAGATGATGATCGGTTCAATGAGGCGGCCGTTGGCGTCGAGGGTGATCGAGAGCACGGTGAACCAGTTCTTGTAGCCGTAGACGGTGCCGTCGGGATCGTTGGCCCGGTAGGGCTTCTCCGGATCCCACGCCTGGGCCACCGCCTCGCGCACCCGCAAAAAGAAGCTCGCGCCCATCCACTTCTGCGAGTTGATGGCGTTGTCCTTGCCCGAGGAGACGTCGGGGGGGGGCGCCGCCGGCGTGATGCCCAGGATGCGCTCGGCCTCCTCGGCCGTCGGGAACAACTTCACCGGCGTCGGCGAGGACTCGGCCTCCATCGGAGCGGGCTTCTCCACGGCCAGGGCGGGTTTTTCGGGCGTCTCGGCCATGGGGACCGGCGGGGCGACCGGCGGCACGACGGGGGTCTGCGGCCTCGGGCGGGGCAGGTGCCGTGGACGCGACGGGGAGGGCCGGGTCCGCGGCGCGGGCTTCATCATGTCCTTCTCGGCCCGCCGATCCTCCGTGGAGACGAGGGTCCCTGGGTTGGGCTTCTGCGGGGTCGGCTCGGACTGCCGGTGCACCTGCACGACGCGCTGCCGGGCCGGCGGGGACTTCTTCTTCTTCTCGGGATCGGGCCGGTCGGGCAAAAACGCCAGGGTGATCAGCACCGCGGCGTGCACAACCAGGGCCAGCACCAGGAAAATCGACCAACCGAGCCACCGGTCCTGTCGCTTTTTCCTTGAAAATCGCAGAGAAGTTGAGAGCCCGTTCACCGCCGGTTTTTTTTCCTCCCAGTGATTCTTACCGGCTCGGCCGGTCCCCTGCAAGGATCATTTCGCCAAAGGCAAGGCCAGTTCGAAGCGCTCGGTGCCGTCCCCGGCCGTCCTCTCCCAGCCGCAGCGGCGCATCAGTTGCAGCATCGGGACGTTGGACACCAGGACCTCGGCGGCCAGGCGCCGCAGGCCACGGGAGGCCGCCCAGGTGACCATCGCCGCCACGAGGCCCTGCCCCACCCCCTGCCGGCGGTGCATCGGATGCGCGATCAGGGCGATCTCTCCTGTCCCTGTGGCCGGATCTGCATGACACTCGGCGACCCCGAGGAGGGTCTCCTCGTCGGCCACGACCCGTTGGGCGAAGAACATCTGGGCGCCGGGATGGGAGAGGACCTCCAGCAAATATTTATCCAGGTCCATCTCGTGATCGAAGAAGCGCAGGTTCAGGTCCGTCTGCGGCAGCGAGTAATGAAAACGTCGCGCCGCCTCGAAGTCCTGGATGTGGGCCGTGCGGACCGCGAACGTGTCCGGACGGACCCCCGGGCCCTGCACCGTCCGGACGGACTCCGGCATCCGGCGCGCCAGGCCCGGACAGAACCAGGAGCGCGCCACCGCCACGGACCACAGCCCCCCGCGATCGTCGGGGTGCATCAGCGGGATGAGCTGCTGCGCCCGCTGCTGCATGGACCGCCCGCGCAGGAACGCCACGCCGTGTTCGGTCACCACGGTGTCGGCGGCCACGCTCCCCTGGGCCGAGATCTCGCCGGAATCGAGCTGGAGGCGGATCGCCGGGGCGCCCGACGCGCTGCGCGAGGACAGCACGAGCACGGTCTGCCCGTCGGCGCGCTGACCTCCGCCTGCGCCCAAAAACGCGCTGAGCCTGCGGGAATAGGGGCTGTTGCTGAAGCAGGCCCGCCCGTGCAGATCCATGGATTCGGCGTCGAGCACGCTGACGAAGCCCGGGTTGCGTCCGATCACCAGGGGGTCGGCCACCACGTCGGCGGTCTGGAAGTCGAACAACGGGGAGTCGTTGAGGTAGTCGTAGAAGCGGCGCGAGCCCAGCGCGCAGGAGGCCACGACCTTGCCCGGGGAGAACGATTTGCGCGCGTTGTTGACCGCGCCGCTCTCGACGAGCTCCATCACCCAGTCCGAGATCAGCAGGCTGTGCACCCCCAGGTCGTGCCGCTCGGACATGCGGGAGAGCAGGTGCCGCGGCACGCGCGGAAAGCCCAACTGGAGCGTCGCGCCGTCGGGGATCACCCGGATCACGTTGCGGGCGATCTGCTCCTCGACCTCGGTGTCGGCCTTCTTCTCGAAGACTTCCGGGAGGGGCTCCTCCTTCTGCGTGAAGAACCGGATCTTCCGGTAGTCCAGGAACGACTGGCCGTGGGTGCGGGGCACGAACGGGTTGATCTGGGCGATCACCATCGAGGCGGCTTCCACGGCCGCCCGGGTGATGTCCACGGAGGTGCCCAGGCTGAACTGGCCATGGGCGTCTCCGGGGCTGACGGAGACCAGCGCGACGTCGATGGGGATGCGCCGCCGGGCGAACAGGGCCGGCACTCCGGGCAATTCCACCGGAAGCCAGTCGATGCTGCCCTCCTCCATGGCGCGGGACTGGCGATACCCCACATGAAGGTACGAGCACGTCGGCACCGGGGAGGCCAGCTTCGGCGGGCGGCGCAGGGAGAAGCCGAACAGCAGCCGCAGGCTCTTCTTCACCGCCAGGTCCGCGAGGGCGTCGACCAGCCCCTGCGGCTCCCCGGCCCCGGTCCCCACGAACACGGTGGCGCCGGCCGGGATGGCCGAGAGCGCCTCGGCCACGGAGACCGTGCGGGAGACGATCTCCTTGCGGCGCTGGTTCAATTGGGT
The DNA here is from genome assembly GCA_002841905.1 of Deltaproteobacteria bacterium HGW-Deltaproteobacteria-17. Taxonomy (GTDB): domain Bacteria; phylum Myxococcota_A; class Polyangia; order HGW-17; family HGW-17; genus HGW-17. The sequence goes on along the minus strand of PHBF01000004.1, from coordinate 8,376 downwards.
CATCCCAGGGGCACCCGCTCCACGACCTCGAGCCCGTAGGCACGGATGCCGTGGAAGCGCTGATCGGAGTTGGTCATCAGCCTCATCTTGCCCACGTTGAGGTACTTCAGCACCTGCGCGCCCAGACCGTAGTTGGTGTCGCGGTGGGCGGCTGCGGCCTCCGATGCGTCAACCGAAGGATCGACTGAAGCCGCGCCCTTCCCGGCGTCGGCGAACGTCTGGGAGAAGCAGGTGCCCAGGGAGTCGTTCTGGTTCTGCATGTACACGAGCACGCCGCAGCCCTCCGTGAAGATCCGCCGCAGGGACTGGTCCAGCTGCAGTTTGCCGCTGGGGCCTCCCAGGTTGAACAGATCCGAGATCATGCAGCCCTGGTGCATGCGCACGAGCACGGATTTGTCCGGGGTCACGGTGCCCAGGCGGATCGCCAGGAACTCCAGTTGCGAGATCGGCGTCGAGAACACGAAGAACTCGGCCGGGCGGGTCTGCCCCTCGAAGGTCATCTCGATCCTGGAAGACGCCGACAGGCTGACCAGCGGCTCGTGCTGCAGGCGGTACTGCACCAGATCCGAGATCGAGCACTGCACCAGGTTGTGCTTCTCGCAGAAGCGGCGCAGATCGTCGTGGCGGGCCATGGAGCCGTCCTCGTTCATGATCTCGCAGATCACGCCCGCAGGCAGCAGCCCGGCCAGCCGCGCGAGATCCACCGATCCCTCGGTCTGTCCGGCCCGCACCAGCACGCCGCCGGTCTGCGCGCGCAGGGGAAAGACATGGCCAGGGGAGATGACGTGACGCGCGTCCGAGGCCGGATCGATCGCGGTGCGGATCGTGTGGGACCGGTCCGCGGCCGAGATGCCGGTGCTCACGCCCTCGCGGGCCTCGATGGACACCGTGAAGGCGGTGTTGTAGGGGCTCTCGTTGTCGGTGACCATCATGCGCAGACCCAGCTGCTTGACCTTGTCGGGCAGCATCGTCAGGCAGATCAGCCCCCGCCCGTGGGTCGCCATGAAGTTGATGTCCTCGGGGCGGACCCGCTCGGCCGCCATGGCCAGATCACCCTCGTTCTCGCGATCCTCGTGGTCGGTGAGGACCACCATGCGCCCCTGCCGGATTTCCTCGATTGCCGCCGCCGCGCGGGCGACGCCCTCTGCTACCTTGGTCATGACAACCCCTTTCGACGGGAGAGAAACTGGATGATGTACTTTCCGAGCATGTCGGTCTCGACGTTGACGCGCTCCCCGACGCGAAGCACCCGGAAGACGGTGTTCTCCCGCGTGTGGGGAATCATGGCCACCTCCACGGTGGAGCCGCGGATGGCCGCCACGGTCAGGCTGACCCCGTCGAGGGCGATCGACCCCTTCTCGACGACGCAGCTCAGGAGGGACTCGGGCAGCACCACGCCCAGGTTGGTCTGGAGCCCGCCGGCGTTGCACGCGCTGATGCGGCCCACGCCGTCGATATGCCCGGACACGAAGTGTCCGCCCCAGCGGCCGTCGGCGCGCATGGCGCGCTCGAGGTTGAGCGGCCGTCCCTTGCGCCATTCGCCCATCGTCGTGCGGGAGAGCGTCTCCGGGCCGGCGTCGACCTCCACGATCCCGCCTCCGAAGGCGACCACGGTCAGGCAGATGCCGTTAACCGCCAGCGAATCACCGACGGCCAGCCCGGCCGGATCATCGGCCAGGGTGGTCCGGATCGCGAGGCGCCGACCCCCGTTCTGGGGATCGATCCGGAGCAGTTGACCCGTTTGTTCCACGAGTCCGGTGAACATGCGCGCCTACCTTTCGAGGACCGGGGGATGGTCTTCCGTTGGCATCGGCTCTCCCTCGATCCACAGGTCCGGACCCACGTGCCGCACGCGCAGGTTCGACAGCGCGAAGGGCTCGTCCATGCGGCGGGGCCGATCCGATGCAAGCACCGGGAGGGACTCCCGGTCCAGCATCAGGCGGGGAGCATAGACAAAGTGGACGCGATCCACAACCCCGTCTTCCAGGAAAGCGGCAGCGGTGCCGGGACCGCCTTCGAGCAGCACGTGGTGAAGCTCGAGGCCGAACAGCGCCGCGAGCAGATCCCTGGGCCGGATGCGGCCGGCGGCATCTCCGGGAAGGGGGAGAAAGACCGCGGGGGTGCCGTCCAACCGCTCACGGGCCTTCAGCGGCAGCCGATCGCTCACGCACAGGATCACCCGCGAGGTCCCTGTGGAAAAGATCCGCTGCTCCGGCCGGGCGTGGTGGAGCATTGGATCCACGATCACCCGGACCGGATCCCGCCCGCCGGGCACGCGGCGACAGGTCAGTTGCGGATCGTCGAGGGCCAGCGTGCGCCCTCCGACGAGCACCGCGTCGGCCCGGTCGCGCATCCGGTGCACCCTGCGCAGGGAGGCCTCTGAGGTGATGTAGCGGCTCGCGCCGAACCGGTCCGCGGCGCGCCCGTCGAGGGTCCCGGCCATCTTCAGTTCGACCCACGGGCGTCGGAGCCGGATGGCGCAAAGGAACGGCGCCAGCAGCTCGCGCCCCTGCGGTTCGAGCACGCCGCCGGTCACCTCCACGCCCGCGGCGGCGAGCACGGCAGCCCCGCCGGCGGCCACCGGGTTGGGATCGGGCACGCAGTACACCACCCGGGAGAGGCCCGCCTGGAGGATCGCCAGCGTGCACGGCGGCGTCCGCCCGGTGTGAGCGCACGGCTCGAGGGTGACATACAGGGTCGCGCCCCGCGCGGCAGGACCTGCCGCCGCCAGCGCGAATACCTCGGCGTGGGGCGCCCCGGCCTTCGGATGGAAGCCCTCGCCGAGGAGGCGGCCATCCTTCACCACGACGGCGCCCACCGGCGGGTTGGGCGCGGTCCGACCGACCCCGCGGGCGGCCAGTTTCAGCGCGCGTTTCATCCAGAGTTCATCGTGAGGGAGGGGAGCCATCGGATTGTCTCCGAGCCGATTGTTTTCAAGCAGGCACAGGCGCGTCGGCGTGCCTCAGCGGCATCGCCAGTCGGTGGTTTCGAGCAGGGTGATCTTCTCCACGCGCCGGGCATGACGGCCACCCTCGAAGGTGACCGACAGGAAGGCCATGGCGACCTCGCGCGCCAGCTCGACGCCGATCACGCGGGCGCCCAGGCACAGCACGTTGGCGTCGTTGTGGATCCTGGCCATCCGGGCGCTGTAGGTCTCCGAGCACAGCGCCGCGCGGATGCCGTCGATCTTGTTGGCGGCGATGGACATGCCGATGCCCGTGCCGCAGAGCAGGATCCCCAGGCTGTCGGGCCGGTCGAGCACGTTTTCACAGACGATCTTGGCGATGTCGGGGTAATCCACCGAAGCCGGATCCGAGACGCCGCAGTCTTCCACGGCGTAACCGGCGGCGGTCAGGATCGGGACCAGCTCCTGCTTCAATCCGAAACCGCCATGGTCCGAACCGAGAAACAGGGTTCGCATGATTGACTCTCACCGTCCGGGCCGAAACACGGCCCTTCCGTTATTTGCCGACCACCAGGGATTCGTAGACGACGCCTTCGCGGTTCTTGTTGCCGCCGTAATAGCCGCACGCCGGGCACGCGTGATGCGGCAGGCGGGGCTCGGAGCAGCTCGGGCAGCGACCCAGGTTGGGGGCTTCGACCTTGTCGTGCTGGGCACGCCGGGAGTCACGGCGCATCTTGGATTGTCTTTGCTTGGGTACGGCCATCTCACACCTCTTTTACACGGTCGGGACCGGCAGCCGGTCCTTCTGAAATATTGAAACCTCAAGGCTTCGCGGCCGGAGTTCCATCCTCCGGCTGCTTCAGGGAAAGGGTTTTTAGCACAGCAAAACGGGATTCGCAAGATGAATCCCCTACGGAAACATGGGGCAACCGGACCGCGAGACCTTTGCAGTCCTGTGAACATATGGGCGCCTGTGGGATAGAAACGATGACCTGATCCCAGAGGTGAGGCGCCAGATCAACCTGCTCCCCGGCATAGTACACCGTGTCCAAATCATCCTGTCCCAGCTCGAGTTCTCCGTGGGAAAACTGGGGCGTCGGCATCAGGATCAGGCGAACAGGACTATCAATGGATATTTTAGCTTTTTCCAGACAACGAGAGCAGGTTGTATATAAATATCCCTGCAGGCTGCCTTCCACGAGAATGGATCCCTGGATCTTTTCGATCTGCAACTGACCCCCGATCCGGGCCGGGGGATCCTCCAGGAGGAGATCTCCGAGGCGATCGGCGGCCAGGGCCGGATCCAGCTCGAATGACAACTCCAGGGGGGCATCCATGACTTGCTTGATGAAAAAAACGAGATCCGACATGGTAAAATGGCGCCATCCTCCGCGCCGGAGCCGAACATTAGTGAACGCCGACAAAAAGTCAAGGGCAATTCGGACGACAAGAACCTACAGGAGCGGGATGCCGTGCTGCCGGCAGGACTCGATCATGCCCTCGGGCCACACCCCGACCGAGACCTCACCGATATGGGCGGTACGCAAAAAGAACATGCACAGCCGGCTCTGGCCGATGCCGCCGCCGATGGTGCAGGGCAGCTCGCCGGCCAGCAGTTTCTGGTGATATTTTTTACTCGCCCATTCTGAAACATGGCGAATGGCCAACTGATTTCGCAGGACCTCCGGAGAAACCCGCACTCCCATGGAGGAAAGCTCGAACGCCCGGCCCAGCACCGGGTGCCATACGATGAGATCCCCGTTGAGGCCGAATCCGCCATCCTCGCGGGGCGTGCTCCAATCATCATAGTCGGGGGCGCGACCGTCGTGGATCGTGCCATCGGAGAGCGCACCCCCGATGCCGATGATGAAGATGGCCCCGAACTCCCGGGCCGCGGCGCTCTCCCGCTCCAGCGGCGTCCGGCCGGGGTACCGGTCGAGGAGCTCCTGCGAGGTCAGGAACGTGATGTGCTCGGGCAGCACCGGACGCAGGCCGCGGGTGCGTGACGCGAGGTGGAACTCCGTGCGGCAGATGACATCGTAGATTTCGCGCACGGTGGCGCGGAGCGTCTCCTGGTTGCGGGCGTCGGCCGGGATCACCTTTTCCCAGTCCCATTGATCCACATATATTGAATGAAGATTGTCCATGTTTTCATCAGGACGAATCGCATTCATATCAGTGTACAAGCCCTCCCCTTCGGGGAAGGCCAGCTCTCCGAGCATGTAGCGCTTCCACTTGGCCAGGGACTGCACGACCTCGATGGACTCGCCGTCGAGCGCCGCCACAGGGAACGTCACGGGCTTCTCGACGCCGTTGAGGTCGTCGTTGAGGCCGGTGCCGGCCCGCACGAACAGGGGCGCCGACACGCGGACCAGGTGCAGGGCGCCGGCCAGGTGCGACTCGAAAAAGTCCTTGATCTCCTTGATGGCGATCTCCGTCTCCCGAAGCCCCAGCAGCGGACGATAGTTCGTCGGGATGGTCAAACTCCAATGATTATCAACAATTTTTTGTTCAATTGCTTCTATTTGAATATCCATGATTAAAAATACCTCATCGGACGGACCGGATGTTCTAGCACGTCATGATGGCCATTTCCAGTGCACATTTTTCCCATGAAAATCACAGAAAATCGTGCGTCAGCTTGCATATGCAATACAATTCGAATATATTTATCTCAGCTGTTTTCCGGATGGGGCTTTCCTAGAGGGAATTGGAACGATTCTTCGTATGACAGGGCTCCCGAGGTTGGAAACGCAGGTGTGACATGACGGACCGCAGTGGCGAAACCATCGAGAAATTTACACTTCACAGGTTGCTCGGCGAAGGTGGCATGGGCGCCGTCTACCTCGCACAGCACGTGTTGACCGACCGCATGGTCGCGCTCAAGCTGCTGCACGACTCGTTCGCGGGCAACCACGAGATCCTCGCCCGCATCCGGCGCGAAGCCAAGGCCGCGGCCCTGATCGGACATCCCAACATCGTCGAGATCGTCGACTCCGGCACCGACGCCAACGGCGTTCCGTTCATCGCCATGGAGCTGCTCAAGGGCGAGAGCCTCGACGGTCTGCTCGAGAAGATCGGCCCCATGCCGATTCCGCTGGCCTCCTACGTGATCTGCTCGATCCTCGACACGCTGCAGGCCGCCCACCTCAAGGGCGTCGTCCACCGCGACATGAAACCAGAGAACGTGTTCCTCAACCAGGCGCATGCCTCCAACGTGCCCCAGGTCAAGATCCTCGACTTCGGCATCTCCAAGTTCCAGAGCATGGATCAGCAGAACATGTCGCTCACGCGCACGGGGACGGTCATGGGAACCCCGTATTACATGAGCGTCGAGCAGGCCATGGGACAGAAGGTCGACGGGCGCTCCGACATCTACTCGGTGGGCGTCATGCTCTACCAACTGCTCACCGCGCGCCTGCCCTTCTGCGACTCCAACTACAACCGCGTGCTGCTTCAGATCGTGACGGGGGACTTCCCGCCCATCGATCAAATCCGGCCGGACCTGCCGCCCGAACTGGTGGCCATCGTGCATCGCGCCATGGCCAAGAATGTCGAGGAGCGCTATCCCGACTGTCACTCGTTCATGCAGGAGCTGCAGCAGTTCTGGATCCTGTACGATCCCGCCGAGATCTTCTCGTCCCTGGGGGATTCCACCATCGAGACGCGTGCGGTGCCGCTGAAGACGCCCACGCCGCAGTTGACCGATCCCAAGCTCATGGCCGCCGCCCAGACCTACGGTTCGCCGCGCGTCACCACGGCCGCTGTGGGACAGAGCCTGGAGACCGGCTCCAAGAAGGGCATGATCGCCGCGATCATGGTCCTGCTGGTCATCGGAGGCGGTGTCGGCGCCTACTTCATGTTCAAGTCCGACAATGAGATGAAAGCCGGCACACCGACGGCCCAGAACCCAGAGGTTCCCCCGGTGAACGCCGGCATGGAACCGGCCATGGAGCCCGACATGCCCGCCGTCATGGAGCCGGTCATGGAGCCCGACATGCCCGCCGTCATGGAAGCGCCGCTGCCGGCCGAGATCAACATCAACGTGGTGAACGTGCCCAAGGGGGCCACGGTGCTGATCGACGGAAAGAAGATGACCCTCCCGGTCAAGCTCCCCGGCGCCCGCGGGCAGCACAGCCTGGTGATCACCGCCTCGGGGTACGAGCCTTTCATCAAGAACATCGAATACCGGGAAGACGTGCATCTGGTCTTTGATGCGCCGCGCATCCAGAAGGTCACCGTCAATTCCATGAAACCGCCCGTCGACGGGCCGATGGAAAAGCCCATGGAGACGCCCATGGAAACCCCCATGGACATGCCTTCCTCCATGCCGGTCGATGTCAACCGCCCCGACTTCTAGGAAACCAACATGAAAATGAAGACCCTGCTTTTCTTTGTGATCCTTCTGACGACCCACTCCGCGTTGGCCGCCAAACTTCATTGTCCCGCGGCAGGAAACGATGACGAGGAGAACCGCAAGATCGCCAGGCGCTACTTCCAGATGGGCAAGACCTATTCGGAGAAGGGTGACCACCGCAAGAGCGCTGAGAGCTACGAGTGCGTGCTCAAGCTCGTACCTTACAGCATGGCCGCCCGCATCCAGTTCGCCAAGGCGCTCGACGCGCTGGCCCAGTACACCCGCGCCCGCGAGCAGTATGAGCTCATCCTCAACGACGTCTCGGGGGACGCCGACGCCTACAAACCCGACATCCGCACCCGGCTGAACCAGATCAAGGGGCTGCCCGACAAGCCGCTTCCCAAGGATGAAGAAGAGGAGGCCGACCCCGCCGCGGCAGCCGAGTTGAAAAAGCAGCAGGAGCGGGTGAAGCAGCTCGAGTTCGAGCGGGAAAATGAGAAGAAGGAGCTGGAGCGCCGCCTCAAGGAGCTCGAGAAGGCGGGGACGGGCAACCTCGATGCCCAGCGCAAGGCCTTGCTGGACGAATTCAAGCGCAAGGAAGCCGAAAAGATGAAGGAAATGGAGCGCCGGATCCAGCGCCTGCAGGAGCTGGAACGTCTGGCCGCCGAACGCTTCCGCAACGCCGGACCTCCGAAGCCCCGTTACAAGGAAGTGCCCACACGGCTTCGCAAGATCGGCATCGGGTTGGTCGCCGGTGGGTTGATCCTGGGCGTGGCCACCGCGGGTGCGGGAATCTATTCATACCTCGAACAGGGCAAGTTCACCGACACCACGTATGAAGACAAGAACCAATGGAAAGACGACGAGGTCGTCCTGTGGTCCTCCTCCAAGAGCAAGTCCCTGTATGACTCCATCAATACGATCAACGGTGTCACCATCGCCCTGGGTGTCGTGACCGGCATCGTGCTCTCCGCGGGTGTCACGCTGTACTTCGTCGGGGGATCCGACCGGGTGCTCGTGTCCGGCTCCGTCACGCCCGAGCCCGCCAGGACGACGTCCTGGCAGGTGATGCCCAACATCGGGCCCGACACCGCGGGGTTCGTTCTGCAGACCA
>PHBF01000187.1 GCA_002841905.1 Deltaproteobacteria bacterium HGW-Deltaproteobacteria-17 | reverse complement strand
CGATCCCCAGACCGGGACGATCTACGCGGCCGCCGGCTCGGCCCTCTACCGTTTCCGCGACGGTCGCACCGAGACCCTCGACGCGGAGAAGTTCCTGCACAACCCCAAGGTCCTGGACATGAAGATTGATCTCAACGGCATGCTCTGGGTCCTTCATCCGGAGGCGCTCTCGCTGGTCAATCTGAGTTCCAGGTAGAGGTTTTCGCCCATGGCCGATCTCTTTGAACTCCTCGTCAAGGGGGGCATCATCATGGTGCCCATCGGCCTGGCCTCCCTGCTGGGCGTGGCGGTGGTGCTGGAGCGGATCTGGTCGCTTCGCGAGGACCGGATCTATCCCCGGGGGCTCCTCGAGCGCGTCCGTGAGACGCTCCTGAAGAAGGGGCCGCGCGCGGCCGACCAGCTGGTTGACAACGACGACAGTTCCCTGGGCCGCCTGCTGCACGCCGCCCTCGAGCGCACCCACCTCCCGCCGACGGAGCTCCGGGCGCGCGTCGAGGAGCGGGGGCGCCGGGAGGCGCAGATCATCGGCCGTCACATCGAGACCGTCGGAGTGCTGGCCGCCGTCAGTCCGCTGCTGGGGCTCCTGGGCACGGTCACCGGCATGATCTCGGTGTTCCGCCAGGTCACCGCCGAGGCGGGCGTCCGCGGCGTGAATCCTTCCCTGCTCGCCTCGGGCATCTGGGAGGCGCTGGTGACCACCGCGGCCGGCCTCTCGGTGGGCATCCCGCTCTACCTGGCCTACCGCCTCCTCGCCGGCCGCGCGGACAACCTCGTGGCCCAGCTGGAGACCGACGCCCAGGAGTTCTGCGATCTCCTCGGCGATGCGCCCGGGCGACCGGAGGTCGAGGCGTGAGATTCCGGTCCGGAGCCCGCTCCAAATGGACTGGGGCCGTCATCGACCTCACGCCCCTGATCGACATCGTCTTCCTGCTGCTCCTGTTCTTCCTGCTCACGGCGGCGCCCGCCCCCGATCCCACGCTCGATGTCGCCCTGCCGGCGGCGGCCGCAGCCGACACGCCCGCACCGGCCCGGGAGGTCACGATCGTCCTGCAGGCCAGCGGCGTCATCCATTACGAGAACGCCATCGTCGAGCTGCCCGAGCTCGAGGCCCGGCTGCTCCAGTTGGCCCGCGCCGACGCAGGCGCCAGGGTGATCCTCCGGGGCGACCGCGCCTCACGGTACGATCTCTTCGTGGCCATCCTGGAGGCGGCCAGCAACGCCGGCCTTCCGCTGCACGTGGCCGTCGACGCCCAGGGGCGGCCATGAGCCCGTATCTTCCCCTGCCCCATGATCTCGTGTTCTTCCTGCAGGGCATGGTGGGCCTTCTGACAGGCATCTTCCTTTTCTGGACGCTGAGGCGCTTCGAGAACCAGCCGCAGGCCCGCTTCTTCATCGTCTTTCTGGGCCTATACGCACTGCATGCCTGGATCCACATGCTCTTCCTGGGGTGGACGCCGTCCAGCGGCTACCAGTGGGCACTGATGCTCACCCAGCTGGGCACGAGCGCCGCGCTGGCGATGTGGGGCTACCGCTCCTTCGTGCCCGCCACGGCACGGCCGAAGCTCCGGTGGCTGCCGCTGGTGTTCTATCTCCTGTTCGCGTTGGGCCTGATCCGGGGTACGCAGACCTACTTCATGCTGGTGCACCTCGTGGGGGGGCTGTTTGCACTGGGCATGGCGGTGGCCGGCCTGGCGCGCGGCGGAGGGCTTCTGGTGGGCGGCCGACCGCTGGTGCAGCGCGCAGCCTTCATGCTGCTGATCCTGCCCGTGCTGCTCAACGCGATCGCGCCATACCCCGTTTATTTCCATGCCTGGGGCGGGTACCTCCACGGGATGCTGTCCACCCATGGCATGAATCCGGAAATGATTGAACTGGCCGCCCTCCTGCTCGGAATGGGCCTGTTGCATTTCCATGCCCGCCGGTCCCCGCAGGTGACCTCACCCCTTCTGACGAACCCCCTGCGCCGCCACTTCCGGATCGCGATGATCTCGATCCTGACGATTATTGTCTCGGGCTGGCTCTTCATGGGGCGCGCGCAGATTCAGCAGGATCGCGAGGAGCGCGCCAAGATCCTTCAGGCCATCCGCAACGCCTCGCTGGCCTTCTCCCCCCGCGAGATCCACCTCCTGTCCGGCTCGGCCGCCGACCAGAACCACCTGACCTATCTCCGCATCAAGAGCCAGTTGCAGGATCTGCGCAAGGCCAACCCCGGCAGCCGCTTCCTGTACCTCATGGGATCCCGGGACGGGCGCATCTTCTTTTTCGCCGACTCCGAGCTGCCCGCCAGCCCCGACGCCTCACCGCCGGGCCAGATCTACGAGGAGGCCTCGGAGGCGCTCCGCTCGGTGTTCGAGCACGGGCACGAGATCACCGAGGGGCCGCTGCCCGACAACTGGGGCATCTGGGTCTCGGGCCTGGTCCCGATCCTCGAGCGGGACGCGGTCGTGGCCGTCCTGGGCATGGACGTCGACGCCAGCTCCTGGCAGAAGATGCTGTTCAAGGCCCGCCTGCCGGCCCTGACGGTGATGTGGCTTGGCTGCCTGCTCATCCTGGGTGTGTTCATTTACATGCGCAAGACCAGCGAGAGCGCCATGTCCCTGATGGAGTCGGAGAGCAAGTACAGGATCCTGTTCGAGGAGTCCGCCGACGCCCATTTTCTGATGGAGGATGCCTTCACGGACTGCAACGCGGCCGCCTGCCGTCTGCTCGGGTACTCCAAGGAGGAGATCATCGGACGGCAGCCCTGGGATTTCTCTCCGGATGTCCAGACGGACGGAATGGATTCCCGCCGGCAGGCCATGGATCTCATCACCCGTGCGCGCAACGGCCAGCCCCAGGCGTTTTCATGGGATCTCCGCACTCGGGAGGGTGACATCCTACACACCGACGTGCGCCTGGCACGGCACGGCTCGGAGGACACCAGGAGCCTGCAGATCATCGTGCGGGACCGCACCGAGGAGATCCGCCGCCGTGATCTGGAGCGCCGGATGGAGGCCCGCCTCTCCGAGGTGCAGCGGTGGGAGGGGCTGGCGAACCTGGCCGGCGGCGTGGCCCATGACTTCAACAATCTCATCACCAGCATCGTGGGCAACGTGCACCTCATCCAGATGGAAGGCCGGGGTAATCCCCGGGTGGCCGAGAGCCTCGACGCCATCCTCGAGAGCTCACGGATGGCCACCGAGCTGGCCAGGCAGATGCTGGCCTACGCCGGCAAGTCGACGTTGTCGGTGCGTCCGTTCCATGTGGGACATGTCCTCGAGAACATGGAGAAAGTGCTCAAGGCCGCGGCGGCCTCCCGTGCACGCATCGAGATCGATGTCGCGCCGGATCTGCCTGCCGTGCTCGGCGACACCACCCAGGTGCAGCAGGTGATCCTCAACCTGGTCATCAACGCGATGGAGGCCATCGACCGGCGCAACGGGGTCATCCGCATCTCCGTCGACAAGGCCCAGTTCACGCAGGAACAAATGATCGGCTGCGTCTACCGGGATCTGCCCGCCGCCGGGGAATACATCGTGCTGACCGTGCGTGACAACGGCAAGGGCATCCCGCCGGAGGTGCTGGTCCGGATCTTCGAGCCCTTCTACACGACCAAGTTCACGGGGCGGGGCCTCGGGCTGGCCGCCGTGCTGGGCATCGTGCACAACCATTCCGGGGCGATCTCCGTGCAGAGCGTCGTGGGAACCGGCACCACGTTCGAGGTGCGGCTGCCCGCCTCCCGAAGGCAGGCCGAGGCCAAGTCGTTCCGCTCCTCCGAGGAGATGCCGGCGCTTTCGCCCCTGCGCCTCCTCATCGCCGAGGATGAGGAGAGCCTCCTGACCCTGGCCCGCCGTATCCTGGAGCGTCACGGTCACACCGTCTTCGCCGCATCCGATGGCGATGCTGCCCTGGCCCTGGCGCGGCAGCAGGAAGGACAACTCGATCTGGTCATCGCCGACGTGCTCATGCCGGGGATGTCCGGCCTGGAGTTGATCCTCCAGCTCAAGAAGGAGTTTCCTTCGCTGCCCGTGCTGCTGACCAGCGGCCACGTCCCCGAGCAGAACGAGGCCGCGTTCGCCAAGGCTGAAGGATTTTTGGCCAAGCCATACCATTACAAGGACCTGTTCAAGAAAATCCATGACATACTTCAACGGAAAAACGCCTCATAAAGCAGTTCTTGCACTCTGCGGCCTCCTCTGGACCCTTGGCTGTTCTCCTGCCCGGAATGGGCCGCCGGCCCCGGAGGGGACGCCTGTCCCCGGTCGCGACTGGGCACCATACGTGGCGGCCCCGGAAGGGTACTTCGTCTACGGACCACGCAACCATTCGAGCAGCGTGCTCAACGTGCCCACACCTGTCGGGGAACTGAAAATCCCGGTGACGTACTTCAAGGTCGGGAACAACATCTTTTACGTCAGTTCCCATGACCGCGACCCCCGACTGGGCGGCGGCGACGCGCAGATCCTCGAATCGCAGGCCCAGGGGATCCTGGCCAAGTTCCAGAAGTTCGAGGTGGGCCGGGAGCCGTTCACGGCGGGCGGCTTCCAGGGACTCCGGCTTCGGTTGAGGCGACCGGATTCCTACAAAATCATTGAATTGTACGTCACCCCCACGAAGTTGTTCCAGGTGGTGACCGATCTCCCGTCGGCGGAGGCGTCCCGGGTGGAATCGTTTCTTTTTCGTTATACCTTCACCATCCTGAAGTGAGGGGAGCCTGATGGAACCGACGACATTTGCGTTGTTTCGCAACAATTTCCTGCCGCTCTCGGAGACCTTCATCCACGACGAGCTGCGGTTTCACGAGCGATACCGCGGGGTCGTGTTCGCACGACGCCATCTCAACGCGGACGTGTTCCCGGGGCACGAGGTCCACGCCGCCGACGGGGCCGGCGCCAACTCCCCGGCGAGCCTGCTCTACGGCGCCACCGGCCTGTACGCGCCGTTCTTCCGGCAGTTCCTCTCCGGCCGCTTCGCGCTGGTGCACGCCCACTTCGGGCACAACGGCCTGTACGCGCTGCCCTACGCCGTGGCCGCGCGCCTGCCCCTGGTGGTCACCGTCCACGGCCGCGACGTCACGATCCTGACCGGGCCGGACCGGCGCAAGCCCGAGTTCTGGTACTACAGCCTGCGGGCGAAGCAGTTGTTCGCCCGCACGACCCTGTTCCTGGCAGCCTCCACCGAGCTCGCCGAGCTCCTCGTGGAGGCCGGCTGCGCCCCGGAGAAGATCCGGATCCATCGCCTGGGCGTGGATCTGTCCAACTTCGCCTTCCGCGCCACCGAGCCCGGGGAGGGCGCCGCCGTCGCGCCGGTCCCCCAGGTGCTCATGGTCGGGCGGTTCGTGAAGAAGAAGGGCTTCCACTACGGTCTGCGCGCGTTCGCCGCCGCCCTCTCGGCCGGCGTGTCCGCCCGCTGCCGGCTCATCGGCGACGGCCCGGAGCGCGGCGCGCTGGAGGGTCTGGTTCGGGACCTGGGCATCGCCGACCGCGTGGTGTTCTCGGGTTCGGTGCCCCACGCCGCGGTGCGCGAGGCCATGAACGAGTCCGCCGTGCTGCTGGCGCCGAGCATGGTGGCACCCAACATGGATCGCGAGAGCGGACTGATCGTGGCCAAGGAGGCCGCCGCCGTGGGGCTGCCCGTGGTCGCCCACTGGCACGGCGGGCTGCCCGACATCGTCGACGACGGCGTCACGGGCTTTCTGGTGCCCGAGCGTGATCTGGGGCGCCTGACCGACCGGCTTGCGCGGCTCCTGCGCGACCAGCCGCTGCGCGCGGGCTTTGGCCGCGCGGCCCGCGAGAAGATGGAGCGCGAGTATGATATCCGCCTGGCGAACCGCCGCCTGGAGGGCTTCTATGACGAAGTCCTCTCGGGCTGGGGCCGCAGGTAGGAGGGACTCTCATGGATCGCAGAAAATTCCTGCAGGGCCTGGCCGCCGGGGCCGGCGCCGCCTTCCTGTTGCCACGACTGGCGCGCACGGCCGGGGCCTCTCCAACATCAACTCACCGCCTCGCCCCGCAGCTGGCGGCCGCGCCGTCGATCATCGCGCCGGTCGCGGCACCGGGGCCGCCCGCCGTCGTGCCCACGTCGGCCGACGTGACCATGTTCCGCGGCAATCCGGCGCACACCTTCTACGGAACGGGCCCGATCCGGGACCAGTTGCGGATCCTCTGGACGTTCCAGAT
>PHBF01000186.1 GCA_002841905.1 Deltaproteobacteria bacterium HGW-Deltaproteobacteria-17 | reverse complement strand
GAGCATCTTCTCGCTCCACTTCACGCCGGAGCAGGCCTCGTGGTTGCCCAGGACCGCGTACTTGCCCAGGGGCGGCTGGAGCTCCCGCCACAGGCGGGTCAGTTCTTCGGGCTCGGCGATGCCCGGGTCGAGGAAGTCGCCGGTGCACACGACCAGATCAGGATTCTGCGCGCGGATCCTGTCGATGATCCGCCCGGCGAAGCCGACGCCGAGGGTGGGTCCGAAGTGGGTGTCCGAGATCTGGACGAGGCGGATCTTCTGCCCCAGGTCAAAGGTCGGCATCGAGGCCTCATGGTGTCGCACGCGCAAGAGTTCCGCGTCGATGCGGCCCCAGACGACGCCGGCGAGGCTGAGTCCGGCCGCGGCGATCCAGACCACCCTTGCCGTGGTCCCCACCTCCCAGTGCGCCAACACCCAGTTCACACCGGACAGCACCAGGTGCGTGGTGATGAACAGGAACAGCAGACCCATCCAGAGATAGCCGATCTGGGCCAGCATGGACGAGAACAGACCCGGGATGAACCGGCTCGCCAGGCCGATCAGGAAGGGCGAGAGCCACAGCACCACGATCACGCCCAGGAGCAGGCGGTGGCCATGGGTCGACAGCATCCAGATGTTGACCAGGGTCTTGTAGACATACAGATGACCGACTGCATAGATGGAAAGAACGACGAGCAAAAAGATAATCATGGAGAGAATCGACATGGTTCCATCCGTTCCGTAGGGCTGCCGGCTTCAAGGGCCGGGGTCCTCAAGGTAAGGGCCACGATGCGATCGGTCAAGGGCCTTGGTGAAGTCTGGAAGGAAAGGCGTGGTGGGCGGGCCGCATCCGGGACCGCCGGGGTCCGGCAGGAAGACTAGAAGTGGAAGCCGAAGGTCAGGCGGAAGGCGGCGGTGGACTCATCGGAGGAGCCATCGTCGTAGTCGCTGTTGCCGGCGTCCGTGTCGAACAGCACGGAGGCTTCGACGCCCAGGCTCATGGCGTAGAACTGCGGGATCAGTTCGAACGTGTAACGCAGGCCTGCGGCCACCTCACGGAAGGAGGTGTCCTTCGTGTAGATGGGCTCGTAGGTGCTGGAGTAATCGTCATAGGTGTCGATGGTCTGGCCCACGACGCCGCCACGCAGGTAGAAGGAGGAGCCGTTGGTCTTCAGGCCGCCGGGGAACCACATCAGGGACGCGCCGAAGCGGGCGCCGCTGCGATGGGTCGTGGCGTACACGTCTTCTTCGGCTCCGCCCATGCCCAGGATGCTGCCCTCGATGCCGAAGTGGCGCGAGAACATGTACTCCAGGTTCATGCCGCCGCCGATCAGGGTGCCCTCGTTGTCACCGGAGACGCTGTAGATCACGTTGATGCCCCAGCGCGGGAACCATTGCGGCTGGGCTGCACGGGGCAGGCCCACCGGGGGCGGGGGCAGGGTGGTCTGCGGCGCGGACACGACCGGGGGCGGCGCATAGCGGGGCCGGACCACCGGACGCTGGTACACGACGGGGGCCGGAGCGGGGGCCGGCGCACACGGGGAGGAAAGGCCCATGCTGCAGCCGTCACCGGGCACGCCCTCGAGGATGATGATCTGCGCAGAAGCCGCGGTCGAAAAAGCCAGGACGAACAGGGTGAAGGAAGCAAGGAAAAGTTTTTTCATGGTACACCTCCCAAGTCGGTCCTAAAATTCGCAAGAACCATGCCAAGCGCCCTTGTCCAGTGGAAACGAAAAAAATCGTTCCGGGACAAGGAAAATTCCGAACCATTTTCCAACGGAGCCCACAAAACGGGCGGGATCTGTGAACGTTCGGATACGGGAACCGGGGCCGGGTGTGGCGAACCGGGAACAGCTCGGTCCGGTGTCCCACTCCTTTTATACTGGAACTTGGGGCCCCAGGCCACCGGGAATTTCAGATGATCAGCGTCCCGCGGGCGAAGGCGTCAAGGAGCACCGCCACGGGCGCCAGGGGTGCCAGGTCGAGGGTGTCGGGGCCACCGGTGGCGTCGGTGCAACTGAAGTCGGTCCAGGAGACCGTGCCGCGGGCGCCGCGCCACTCGAACGTGAAGCCGGGGTCGCCCGCGGCGGTGCGGACCAGGCCGTCACCCCCCGGGGCATGGAAATGCACGGTGTGGCTGGTGGGGGTGCGCTCGCAGAAGACGGTCTCCGGTTCGCGGTCGAAGGTCTCCATGGAGATCGCCAGGCGCGGCTTGTCCGCGAAGGGCCGGCCGGCCGAGGGACAGAAGGTGACGCAGTTGCCGCATTCGTTGCAATAATCCTTGATATTTGCGACCTGAGGCACCTGCGAGACGGACCACGGGGTGCCGGAGGCGGCCCGGAAGGTGTCCCCCTCCCGGACCAGCGTGGGGACGGACCATTCGCGTTTTGAGGCCTCGTAGGAGAGGTTGGCGCGGTTGGGGCACACGCTCACGCAGACATCGCAGAACAGGTGGCAGGCCAGGCAGCGCCGGGCCTCGGCCACGAGCGACTCGGTCGTGAGATCCCCGGAGACCATCGCGAACGAGGCGCGTGCCTCGGCATCGGTGTGGGGGACCACCGAGGCCGCGGTCCGTCGGGCGCGGTGCAGGATGAGCTCGTCCCGGGCGGGAAGGGCGGCCTTGGGCAGACGGTCCTTGGGAAGCACCAGGCCGTGGCGCCGGCCGATCTCGTGGGCTGCGTTCTTTCCATCGGCCACCGCGGCGATGATCGACATCGGGCCGCGCACGACGTCGCCGCCGGCGAACACCTTCCCGTGACCGGTGGAGCAGCCGTCGGGACGGACCGCCACCGTGCCCCAGCGGGTGAGCGACACGGCGGTGCCTTCAAGGAACCCGAGCTCGGGGTCCTGGCCCACCGCGGAGAGGATCATGTCCACCGGGAGCACGAACTCGCCGTCGGGCACGGGCACGGGGCGCCGGCGGCCGCTCTCGTCCGGATCCGAGAGGGTCATGCGGGTGCAGAGGAGCTGGTTCAGACGTCCGTGTTCACCATGCGCCCGGATCGGCGCCACGAGCTCGCGGATCTCCACGCCCTCCTCGAGCAGGTCCCGCAGCTCCTCGCGGTCCGCGGGCATCTCCTTGCGGGTGCGGCGGTAGAGCACCATCACGTGATCGTGCTCGCCCCGGAGGCGCTGGGCCGTACGGGCCACGTCCATCGCGGAGTTTCCGCCGCCGATGATCACGGTGCGGTGGCCGATGCCCTGGATCCGCCCCTCGTTGACGCCCTCGAGGAAGTCCAGGAACGGCACGACGCCGGGCAGGTCCTCACCCTCGATGTGCAGCTCGCGGGAGGCCCGGGCGCCCACGCCCAGGAACACCGCGTCGTGGTCGTCGACGAGGCGGTCGAAGTCTTCCCGGGTGCCCACGCGCTCCTGCTTCCAGGTCACCTCCATCGAGAGGATGCGTTCGAAGTCGCGCCGCAGAAACGCGCGGTCGAGCCGGAAGCCCGGAAGCGCGCGCTCGAGGAGGCCGCCGGGGCGACCGTTCTCGTCGTAGATCGTCACCCGCGCGCCGGCCAGCGTCAGGTAGTAGGCCGCGCTCAGGCCGGCCGGGCCGGCGCCGATCACACCGACGCTCACGCCCTTGTCCGGTCCTGCGACGGGGGCCGGGACCTGGCCGTTGCGGGCGACATGGCGCTTGATCTCGCGGATCAGCACCGGGGAGTCGTAGTTGATGCGGGTGCAGCGCTCCTGGCACTTGTGGTCGCAGGCCATGCCGGTGGCGTGCGGCAGCGGGTTGTCCTCCAGGATCACGCGCAGGGCCTCGTCGTGACGGCCTTCGGCGGCCAGCGCGATGTACAGGGGCACCTTCTGGTGGGTCGGGCAGCTCTCCACGCAGGGCGCCTTGATGCAATCGAACGGACCCAGCGGGCGGTCTCCCTTGATCGACTCCCAGGGGTGGGCACCCTTGCGCAGGGACTCCCGCATCATCGTGAGCCCGGACAGATCCTGCAGGTGTTCGAACAGTTTCATGCGATCGCCGCCGGGCCCCCCCAACCGACCGGTCTCGGGGAGCTCGAAGTTCGCTGCCTCGAACGCGGCCGAAATGTTCTCCAGATACTGGGAGAGCCGCGCATAGCCGCCGGGCTTGAGCAGGTCCGTGCACACGGTGACCGGGGTGAGCCCGCACATGAGCACTCCGGAGACGTTGTCGGCGTCGAGGCCTGCGCAGAAGGAGATGTCCAGGGTGCCGCCGAACTGCTCGGACAGGCGGTGGGCCAGCTCCAGGGACACCGGGTGGAGCGCGCGCCCGGACATGTAGTGCATGGCCTCCCTGGCAGGCAGCACGTGCCGGATGTTGCAGCTCTCGAGGGTGTTGGTCAGTTTCACGCCGAAGGCGACGCCGCTCTCCCGGGCCTTCTCGAGCAGCCGGGCGATGAGCCCGATGGCGTCCTCCCACTTCAGATCGTGCTCGAAGGCCGCGTCCGGGACCTCGACCTCGAAGCCCATCACGTCATTGAGGATCGTACGCAGGGCCACGGGTCCCAGCAGCGTGGGATTGCACTTGACGGCGGTGTGCAGCCTGCGGTCGGCGATGAAGTAGGCCGCGATGCCCTCGATCTCGTCGGGCGGGCAGCCATGCATGGTGGAGATCGTCACGTGATCGGTGATGATGTCGGGGATGGCGTCGAGGTCCAGGTCCGGCACCAGCGGGGCCAGCTCGGCGCAGAGCTCACGGATGCGGGGGTTGGGCCGGGTCATCGCGTCGAGGAAGTGCTGCACGTTGGGCTTGCGGATGCCTTCCATGTTGTAGCCGACGCTGATGTTGAACAGGCAGCCAAGCTCCGAAGGGTTGTGGTCGTGCCCGAGGAACCGCTGCAGCACGTGGATGAGCACCCAGGCCTTGCAGTACTCCTCCTCGGACTGGGCCAGGGTCAGTTCCTGGGACCATTCGCAGTTGTAGCCCTCGTCGGCGGCGTCGATGCAGGGCTTGGTGACCTCGATGGTGTCCAGGGTCTGCACGGTCTTCAGTTCGAGGTAACGCGCGCCGCACAGCCAGGCGGCCACGAGGTTCTGCGTCATCTGTGTGTGGGGGCCGGCGGCCACGCCCACGGGTGTCTCCAGCAGGCGGCCGTAGCGGCGGCTGCGGAAGCGATCCTTCGCCGACGGGGTGAAGAACACGGTCCTGGGCAGCCCCAGCATGCTGCGGCGGGCTTCCCACTCCTGCCTGAGCAGGGAAAACAGGCGGGCAATCGGCACGGGATAAAAACGATCGGACATGATTCCTCCTCTGGTGAACGATCCACACGCCGTCAACGGGTGGGAAGACCGGAAATTGTAAGAAGAACGGCGCGGATGCGCAAGGAGATTTGTCAGTGGGAGACCGTGATGGCCCAGATCGACAGGAAGATGAGCAGCAGCAGGCTCACCGCGGCGATGCCCAGCAGCACCGGATCCATGCGCAGGCGCCGCTCCAGCTCCCGCGCGACGGCGGCATCGGCCTCCGCTGCGTCAGGCCCGGCGAACTCCCGCAGCAGACGGCGGCAGCGGGAGAAGTCACCGGCGTTGAAGGCGGCGATCGCCTCCCGGGCCTCGTCGCCCGCGTCGTCGGGCACCGGCAGAAGACCTTCGGGGGTGTCGGGCAGCTCGGGTTGTCTCCAGAATGGCATCGGGCATGTTCCTCGGGATCACTTGGGCATGTGGAAGGGCACCGGGGTCTGCCGGATGCGGGAGACGGCTCCCAGGCCCTGCCCGATGAGCTCCATCTCGAAGCGGCCGTCCTGGAGCTTGACCAGGGACCACATCATCGCCTGCTTGTGGTGGTAGAAGTTCATCAACTGACCGTCGGCGTTGACCGCGCGCACGTGCATGGTGCCGGGGAAGAGCCCTGCGGGGGTGCGCAGGTCCACGTTGCCGACGACCTTGGGCGACAGGATCGGCTTCTGCATCAGGACCGGCAGCACGTCGTTCATCTTGATCAGCGGCATCTCCATGGGCTGCATGCTGCCGATCTGCATGATCAGGCGCTTCACCTGGCCGGCGGCGCCCGGGTTGCCCTCCATGTACAGTTTCAGGTAAACGGTGCGACCCAGTCCGGCGAGGGTGATCTCGAGCCAACTGAACTTGCCCCCGCCTTCGCGCCCGACGAAGGCGATCTTCATCTTGTAGCTCTTCTTCTCCTGACCATCGGTGACGGCGTATTCGACCCACGTTCCGAGCTTGATGTCCTTGTTGGGCGTGGTGCCC
>PHBF01000185.1 GCA_002841905.1 Deltaproteobacteria bacterium HGW-Deltaproteobacteria-17 | reverse complement strand
ACGCCCGACGGCCCCCGTAACGAGGTGACCGCCACCGCCGCGTGCCTGTCGGACCCCGTAACGAGGTGACCGCCACCGCCGGACGCCCGCCGGGCCCCGACCCAAGATGACCGCCCGCGCCGGACGCCCGCCGGACGCCGACACCAAATGACCGCCCGCGCCGGACGCCCGCCGGGCCCCGACCCAAGATGACCGCCCGCGCCGGACGGTCGGGGCGCCCGCAACACAATCTGCGGCCGTCGCCGCCTGACCGGTGGCTCCGGTTTGATATGGCCTAACAACAATCAGGTGAAAACTGATGCACATGCGTCCCACAGATCAGGGCGCGTTGCTTTGAATTCCAGGAAAGGACGATCGTTCCGACCGTTGCCGTGAAAGCCCCAGAAGCGCAGACCATGTTCATCGGCCAATTGGAGTCGGTCTATCAGTTCTTCGGCTGTTAGTTGAAGAAGGGAAAGACCGGACAGGAGTTCCACGATTCTGCGATAGCTCCTGAGATAGCCGGTGTTCAGAGCCTCCCTCCTGTCGAGTTGAAGAATTTCGACCGTCTTCATCCCCATGGGGGATTCACAGCCGGTCGAACGGTTGAAGCGGGGAACGAGATTACCCGTGAAGGGATCGAAATCGAGGTGTTCCCAAGGATTGTCACAGGTCGGATCGAGCAGCAGCGGACTACCGTTTTCCAACGGAAAGTGTTCGTCCTTCATTTGATTGCACAGGCTGCAACCGAGCAGGAGATTTTCCCACACGAACATGTGTTCGGGGTAGGTGCGTTTGGGTCGATAATGCTCGATGTCAGTTCCAACCGAGTCTTCGCAGTACATGCACCGGCATCGTCCGCCGGCCATCTGTTCCAGCGTCTTGCGGACGGACTTGAGATTTTTCGATTTGGAAGCGTTCTTCCAGGTTTGCTGGATGGTCTTTGGTTCCAGTCGACCGGAAACAAGCTGCGCATTGATGGCGGCTTGCCTGCGCTGGAGATGTCTTCGGGTGTTCTCGTTCAGTGGAAGGCGTGGGATTGCCCGCATGCCCGATCAGGGTTCCTCTTCCGGGATGGCCAACTCCAGTTGTTTGAATTTCTGGTTCTCCTCCGCGCTCAACAGGGCTCCTGCCCGTTTCTTCGAGCTCAGGCGGGCAAACTCGGCGCGACTTTGCACCGCCACAGGGGAACGGGTGTTCTGCAGCCCGAAAGCCGGGGAAAGAAGAATGGTGTCCGGCCGGGACACGATGATCTTCTGGTATTCCGCATCTTCGAGCCTTCGGGGTATCGCACCGCTCCCGGGCTCAGGCAGCACGAACAATCCATTGGGGTCAGCCGCCTGGCAGATCAGGGGGCTGTGCGTGGTCACCAGAAACTGGATGTTCGGGAAGTGCGCTTTGAGCCAGAAGCCAATCTTCTGCTGCCATTCGGGGTGGAGATGCGCGTCGATTTCGTCGATCAGGACCACGCCGCCGCGCTGGATGACCAGTTTGCCCCGTTCGTCGCGCGCGGTGAGGCCTGAAGTCCCGTAGGTGTTCATCAGGTGCCGCACGATGTCCGCCAGCAACGCAAGCGCCGCGCGGTAGCCGTCACTCATCTCGCCCCAGGAGAGCTGGACTTCGTTGCGATCGCGCAACCACAGCCCGTCCGAGTCGACCCTGTCCACGGTGATCCGGTTCGGCAGCAGGTCATCCTTGAGCAATTCCAGCAGGGTCTCCAGTTGCTCTTTTTCAGTCGCCCGGTTTTCCATCTCCTTCATCTTCAAAGTTCGCATCCACTGGTCCACCTCGGCCAGTGAGGCTGCCTCCTGGAACATGGTCACAAAGCGCTCCGTCACGGGGGACACCATCTGTCGCGTTGCGTCGGAGGATGCGCCGAAGACACGGCGGAAGGGGCCATACCCGCAGGAAAACCACCCGGCTGCAGAGGACCAGATGGTGCGCTCCGGCGTCTTGGAGCCGCTCTTGTCCTCCAGGGTCGTCAACTTCTGACCGTTGGAGAGGCCGATCTTGGCGGTGAAGAATGTAGCCGGAGGTGCCCCTCCGGAGGACAGAAGATCTTCCTTTTCATTCCGGCAGATTCTCAGGTTGATGGAGGACTCCTCCTCGGTCGCGTTGGCCCTTATCCAGCCATTAAAGCTGGGCTGTAGGGAATTGGCGTATCCCTTGCCAACCAGTGCCACGGCGATGGCCTTGATCAAGGTGCTTTTGCCCGAGCCGTTGTCGCCGGTGAACACCGTCCATCCGGCAAACCCACCATCGGGCCGGGTCAGATCGAACTCGAGCTTCTCGAATCCGCGTATGTTTTTCAGAATGATTTTCTGGATGTACATGAAGGCTCCCCGGGGTCATTCGCAGGGTGAAGTATTACCGGACCCGCAAACCCTGTCAAGGCAGGTTTCCGGACAGGTCCGGGCAGGGCAGGCGCCGCTTCTCTATTTACTTTTCCAGTCCCGTTTTCAGCCTGAGCAGGCTTTCCTTGAATCTCCCAGTGAACTATGGGCGCCAGGACGGCTTTGCGTTGGCTTCCCGCGCCGGTTTCTGGACCCGCGACGAATTGGGTTGGCTTCTGGCCCGGGAGGCCCGCGGCCAGTGGATCGAAGGCAGGCCCGCGCTGTCTTCTTCATCTATGCATATTCCCGGTTGACATGGGGGTCGCGCCGAGGCATAACGACTATGTGAGTAAACACTTGCTTGCATGTGAGGCACCTATGACGACACGAAAAAACACCATCGAACGACGGGAAGAAATCGTGCTGGCGGCCCTTTCCATCATCGCCAACGACGGGCTGGGTCGGTTCACCACCGCCCGCATCTCCCGTGCCGTCGGCATCTCCGAGGGCGCCCTGTTCAGGCACTTCGCCAGCAAGGATGAGATCCTCCGCGAGACAGTCAACCACATTGAAAAGATCCTGATGGCCACCACGGCGCCAGCCGAGGATCCCCCCATGGTCGCGCTCAGGAAGCTCTTCCTCCAGCGCGCCACCCTGCTGCGCCGGAACCCGGACCTGGTAAAAATTCTCTTCTCGCACCAACTCGAGCAAGCCATGGGTCTCGAGAACCAGCAACAGATCTTCCGCCTCAAGCAGTTGTCCGGCCGGTTCATCCGGGAGAGACTGGAGGACGCAGCCAGGCTCGGCCAGTTACGAAAGGACCTGCCACTGCGCGTGCTCATGCTCTTTTTCATGGGCATGCTGCATGTGCTCGTCACCCAGGAGCCGCTGCTGGAAGGCGCCTCCCTCCCGGCGCCGGCGCCCCCCGACGACCCGGAGATGATCTGGCTGTCCATCGAAAAGTTCCTGAAAGGAGAATAATCATGAGGCGCACACCCCGGTTTGTCTTGAAGATGATGTTTGCAAGTACTTGCTTGCTTTTGGGGACTGGCCTGCTCCTTTCTGAGGCGGGCTGCAGCAAGTCGCCCGGAGCGCCAGACACGATGGAACCTCCTCCATCCGTCCGTTCCGCTCCGGTGCGTGCCGGCAGTCTGAAGAGGAGAGTCCGGAGCATCGGGACCATTCATTCGGTCGAGGAAATCCGGATCCTGGCACGCCTGAGCGGGAAGCTGGGCACATTGCCCATTCCAGAGGGCGGAGCCGTGGCCCGCGGCGACCTCCTCGCCGAGATCGCGTCGCCCGAGACCGGTGCTCGGCAGGAGCGCGTTTATCAGGAGCGCGGGCGGGCCGAGATCGAGGCTGCCTTCCTGTGTCGCCAGGCCGACCAGGACGAGGCTTTGGGCCGGGCACAGGCCATCACCATGCAGAAGGTCGATGCGAGCCGGGAGGCATGCCGTGCAGCTGGAAAGGCCGTGGCCGCAGCAGGTGCCTCCCTTCAGGAGCAATCCATTCTCGCCGGCAACAAGCGGGAACGTGCGCCCTTTCCGGGCATCGTGCTTCGCTGGGTCGCCCAGCCCGGCGAGAACGTCATGCCGGGGCAGCCGTTGCTGTGGCTGGGAGGTCATGACCTCGAGGTCCGTGTGCAGGTGCCTGAGAATGACCTGGTCAAGGGTATCGTACCCAACCTGCCGGTGGAACTCCTGTTTCCCGACGGGACCCGACAGCACGGTACCGTGCGCACGATATCGCCCGAATCGGTCGGCCCCGCGCGAACGGCGGAGGTCCGCATCTCCCTGAAGAAACCCGCCGGCGCCACCTGGGGCCACGGCATGTCGGTGGAGGTGGACTTCGTGCTCGAGGAGACCGCCCGCGTCTGGATAGTGCCGTCGGTGGCCGTACACACCTCGGACGCTGGAAGCCACGTGTTCATCGTCTCCCGGGGGGCGCTCGTTCGGCGCGAAGTATTTCCGAAACTGACAGTACCCCCGGAAACCGCGTTGACCGGCAGGCTCACTGAAATGGACAGGGTGGTCACGGATCGGCACCTTCAACTGCATGACGGACTGCCCGTGTGGGTGGCTCCGTCCGCGGAGATGACACCATGAACCTCGCCCGCTTTTTTCTTTCAAACCGGCACTTTGTCTGGGCGCTCCTGATCGGCGTCGCGTTCGCCGGCGTCCGCGCCTACCGGGCCATCCCGATGCAACTGTTCCCCGAAACGGCCCCCCCCCTGGTGAACGTGATCACCTCGTATCCCGGTGCCTCGGCCCGGGACGTGGACGAGAACCTGAGCCAGAAGCTGGAGACCGAGTTCGCCTCCCTCGAGGGCGTCCGCAAGGTGCGCTCGACCTCGCAGGACAACCTCTCCCGCATCTCGGTGGAGTTCAACTACGATCGCCAGTCCGAGCTGGCCGCACTGGACGTGCAGAACGCCATCGTGCGCATTCGCAACCGGCTCCCCGCGGGCATCACCGAGCCGCAGGTGCTGCGCTTCTCCACAGCCGACCGGCCCGTGCTCACCCTGGGCATCGTCTCGAAGGATCCGACCCGCACGCGAAAGTTCGCAACTGATCACATCGTGCCCCGTCTCACGCGGGTTTCGGGTGTGGCCGCGGTGGAGCTCTTCGGCGGACACGTCCCGGCCGTCGTGATCCGGCTCAACCGCGAGGATCTGCGAAGGTACGGCCTTTCGTTTGCACAGGTGGCGGGGCTCATCCGTGAAGGCAACGTGTCCCGGTCTGCAGGCACCCTGTACAGCGAGCGGACGACGGGCACCTACCGCATGGAGATGCGCCTGGGAAGCATCGACGAGCTGCGCGATCTGCCGATCCCGCTTCCCGGGGGCGCCCACCTCAGGTTCGCGGACATCGCGACCGTGGAGCAGGCCTCCCTGCGCCCGGACGCCCTCTACGACGTCAACGGAAAGAACGCCATCGCCCTGCAGATCATGAAGACGACCCAGGGCAACACCGTTCGGGTCGTGCGCGCGGTGCAGGCGGAGCTCGAGCGCATCCGGAAGGCCAACCCGGAGCTGGAGTTCGTCGTCGGCGAGGAGAGCGCGTCGTTCACCGAGGCCTCCATCGGGAATTTGTTCTCCAACATCCTCAGCGCCCTGCTCTTCGCGGGCGTGCTGATCTTCCTGTTCCTCGGACGATGGAAGATCGCCGCTGTGGCCATCGTGTCCATGCCCCTCTCCTATGCGCTCACCTTCGCGCTGATGAAGGCGTTCGCCGTCGAATTCAACATGGTGACCCTCACCGCGGTCATCCTGGCCGTCGGCATGGTCGTCGACGCCACCGTCGTCATGCTGGAGAACATCATCCGGCTCCGTGACGAGCAGGGGATGGAACCGGTCCAGGCGGCGTTGGAGGGCGCATCCAGTGTGATGCTTCCCGTGCTCGCCGGCGCAGCCACCACGCTCATGGTGCTGGTCCCCATGCTGTTTCTTGCCGGCTTCATCGGCAAGACCTTCTCCCCGCTGGCGCTGACGCTGGTTTTCGCGTTCTCCTCCTCGGTGGTCGTGGCTGTGGTTTTTGTGCCGCTGCTTACCGTCTATACCCACCGGACGTCGTTCCTGGACAAACCCGCGCTATGGATCATCCGGCCGTTCTTATGGTTCATGGAAGTCTTCCGACGGGCGACCCTGGGCGTGTTGAAGCGGGCGATGGACTGGAGATGGATCACCATCGCGATGATGCTGATCCTGTTCGTCTTCTCAGTGCGCGGTCTGCGGGGCCAGGGCATGGAGATGATGCCCCGCATGGACGGCGGCAGCTTCTTCATCACGCTGAAGACGCCCTCTGGAACCTCCCTGGAGGAGACCATGCGGCGGGTACGCGAGATCGAGGAGCTCCTGCTGCGCGAACCGGCGGTGATCCGCGTCT
>PHBF01000184.1 GCA_002841905.1 Deltaproteobacteria bacterium HGW-Deltaproteobacteria-17 | reverse complement strand
GAGGATCCAGTACAAATGATTGGCGAGGGTGATCTTGATCTGCAGATCGAACCACGGGAGATCCTCCAGGAACAGCATCATGCGGAGGTGCTCGAGCCCCTCGGAGAGGTCGGTGAAATAAAAAAGCACCCAGCCGCAGATCACCACGACGATCAGGTAGACGTGCCCCAGGACGGCGGGCAGCCGCTGCAGCAGCCGGCCCATGAGGGACTTCTCGAGGACCAGGAACACCAGATAGTACAGCCCCCAGAGCACGAAGTTCCACGAGGCGCCGTGCCAGAGACCGGTCAGGAACCAGACGATCAGCAGATTCAGGTATATGTGCCGGTGCTTGCCGCCGAGGGGGATGTACAGGTAATCCCGGAAGAACGAGCTCAGGGACATGTGCCATCGTCTCCAGAAATCGCCCACCGAACGGGCCACATACGGATAATTGAAGTTCTCCGGGAGATGGAACCCGAACATCAGGCCCAGGCCGATGGCCATGTCTGAATATCCTGAGAAGTCATAGTAAATCTGCAGGGTGAACATCAGGGCGCCGAACCAGGCGCCGGCCACGGTCTGGCTGGCGTGGCCCCGGTTCATCCACACCGAGGCCAGATGGCCCGCGGCGTTGGCGACGGCCACCTTCTTGAACAGCCCCAGGATGAAGCGCCGCATCCCGTGGGCGAGGTCCGAGAAGCGAAACACCCGGCCCGCGAGCTCCCGGGCGATGTCGGTGTAGCGGACGATCGGCCCCGCGATGAGCTGGGAGAAAAGGGAGACAAAGAGCAAAAACTGTAGAAAACTCCGCTGGACCGCCGCCTTGCCCCGGTAGATGTCGACGGTGTAGGAGATGGTCTGGAACGTGTAAAAGGAGATGCCGATGGGCAGCGAGAACCGGGGGACCGGCAACCGGGCGCCGGTGAGGGCGTTGAGGTTGGCCACCAGGAAGCCGGAGTACTTGAAGGCCGCCAGGAGCGAGAGGTTGGAGACCAGGGAGAGGATCAGGCCCAGGCGGCGGCCCCGGGCGTCCTCCCGGGAGGCGATGAATTTTCCGCAGTGATAATCCACCGTTGCGCTGAATAGTAACAGCACCACCCAGACCGGCTCACCCCAGGCGTAAAATATTATGGATGCGGCAACGAGAAGACCATTTCTTGCCTGATCCCTGAGGAAATAATAAAGACCCAGCACGGTCGGCAGGAACAAGTAAATGAAGAATAAATCGGCAAAAACCATGGGCCCTCAAAGACATGCCGAGTATCCTTGCACCGCCCGTAAAGTCAAGAAGGAAGGGCGCAGGCCCGAGGAGCATCAAGGCTTGTTCTTTTGTAAAACACTTTTCGTCCAATCAAATTGAAAGATGACAATCCGGCCAACCTCCAGTATGGTTCAGACTGGATCTTCTCGATTGGGAGGCCTGATGACCGTTCAATTCACTGAACTCGTTTCCGTCGATGAACTGCAGAGGCTGCTCGATTCCCTGTACCGGGCGACCGCCATCGCCACGGCGGTCCTCGCCCCCGACGGCACCATCCTGACGGCCTCGGGCTGGCAGGACGCCTGCGTGGAGTTCCACCGGAAGCACCCCACGTCGGCGGCCCGCTGCGGCGAGAGCGACGCCCACATCACCGGGCACCTGCACGACGGACCGTTCGTGGGCTACCGCTGCAAGAACGGGCTCAACGACTATGCCTGCCCGATCCTCATCGAGGGGGAGCACGTGGCGACGCTCTTCACCGGACAGTTCTTCCTCGATCCGCCCGACGACGCCTTCTTCCTGGCCCAGGCCGCCGAGTGCGGCTTCGACCCGGTGGCCTACCTCGAGGCCATCCACCGCGTCCCGGTGCTCGAGAAGGAGCGCGTCCCCTCGATCCTGGAGTTCCTGACCAACCTGGCGCAGAACATGGCCGCCTCGGGCATGGCCCGCCTGCGGGAGCTGGCCGCGAACCGGCGTGTGATCGACTCCAAGGAGCAGGAGCTGCGCCTGGCCTTCGAGGATCTGAGCCGGGAGAAGCAGTGGATCGAAGCGATCCTCAAAGGCATGCCGGGGATCTTCTACACCCTCGACTTCACGGGCAGGTTCATCCGGTGGAACACCAACTTCGAGCGCGTCACGGGCCGCGACGCGGAGGAGCTGGCCCGGATCAGCGCCCACGAGCTCTTCCTTGGAGAGGACCAGGCGCGCGTCGTCCAGGCCATCGGCGAGGTCGCCGAGCAGGGCGAGGCGATGGTGGAGGCCTCGATCTCCCACAAGGACGGAAGGACGACCCCCTACCTCTTCTCCGGGATCCGGGCCGACATCGGCGGCACCCGGCTCCTGGTCGGGATGGGCATCGACGTCAGCGAGCTCAAACGGATCGAGAAGGATCTGCGGCTCTACCGCGACCACCTCGAGGAGGCCATCGCGGAGCGGACCACGGAGCTGCAGCGCAGCAAGCACCTGCTCGACGAGACCGGGCGTCTGGCGCGCGTGGGCGGCTGGGAGATCGACCTGGTGAAGAACGACCTGATCTGGTCGGAAATGGTGTACCGGATCCACGAGGTGGGGCCGGAGTTCCATCCTGAACTGGAGACGGCCATCAACTTTTACGCCCCCGAGGCCGTCCCCGCGATCTCCGAGGCCGTCGGGCTGGCCATCAGCGAGGGCCGTCCCTTCGATCTCGAACTGCAGTTGGTCACCGCCACCGGGAAGCGGCTCTGGGTCCGGGCCGTGGGCGAGGCGATCCGGCGGGACGGGAAGGTCGTGAGCGTCCGGGGCGTGTTCCAGGACATCGACGCGTCCAAGCGCGTGGAGCTCGAACTGAAGAGGCACCGCGAACACCTCGAGGAGCTCGTGGCCGCCCGCACCGAGGAGCTGGCCAGGTCGGTGGAGAACCTCAACCGCTCCAACAACGAGCTCTCCCAGTTCGCCTACGTCGCCTCCCACGACCTGCAGGAGCCCCTGCGGATGGTCTCCTCCTACACCCAGCTCCTGGCCCGCCGCTACCAGGACCAGCTCGACCAGGACGCGAAGGACTTCATCGGCTACGCCGTCGACGGCGCCAACCGCATGCAGCGGCTGATCCAGGACCTGCTCTCGTACTCGCGGGTCACCTCACGCGGTCAGGATCCGGCCCCCCTCGACACCCACGACGCCCTGGGGCTGGCCGTGACCAACCTGCAGTCCGCGATCCAGGAGACCGGGGCCATGATCGCCAACGGGGACCTGCCCATGGTGCTCGGGGACAGGACCCAGATCGCCCAGGTCTTCCAGAACCTCATCGGCAACGGGATCAAGTTCCACCGGTCCAGCGAGCCCCCGCGCGTCAGCGTGAGCGCCTTCCCCACGCCGGGAAAACCCGGCTTCTGGACCTTCCGGATCGAGGACAACGGCATCGGCATCGAGCAGCGGCACTTCGACCGCCTGTTCGTGATCTTCCAGCGCCTGCACGGCAAGCTGGAGTACCCGGGCACGGGCATCGGCCTGGCCCTGTGCAAGCGCATCGTGGAGCGGCACGGCGGGAGCATCTGGCTCGAATCCGAGGTCGGCCGCGGAACCATCTTCTACTTCACCCTGCCATCGGCACAACCGGACAATGGAGCCCGAACATGAACATCAAATCCCTGGGAGAAATGGTCGACATCCTGCTGGTCGAGGACAACGAGGGCGACGCGCGCCTCGCCAAGGAGGCCATGCGGGACAGCAAGATCCGGAACACGCTGCACCATGTGCTCGACGGCGAGGAGGCCATGGCCTTCCTCCGCAGGGAGGGAAAATATGCCGACGCGCCCCGCCCCGACCTGATCCTGCTCGATCTCAACCTGCCCCGCAAGGACGGGCGCGAGGTCCTCGCCGAGATCAAGGGCGACCCCTCCCTTCGCCTGATTCCTGTGGTGATCCTGACGGTGAGCAACGCCGAGGAGGACATCCTGAAGACCTACAACCTCCACGCGAACTGCTACATCACCAAGCCCATCGACCTGGATCAGTTCATCAAGGTGGTGCGCTCCATCGAGGACTTCTGGCTGACCATCGTCAAGCTGCCCACCGGCCTGCAATAGGGTCGACGGCCCGGGGGGAACCATGACCAACGCACCGATTCACGTTTTGATGATCGAGGATAACCCCGGGGACGCCCGCCTCGTGCGGGAGCTGGTTCACGATGCGCCCGACCTGGCCATCCACCACGTGGGGACCCTGGCCGAGGGTCTGAACTCTCTCTCCGGTGGAGGCCCGGACGTGGTCCTGCTCGACCTGGGGCTGCCCGACAGTTCGGGCCTGGACACGCTGCGCGCGATCCTCGGCGCGGCCCCCACCGTGCCCGTGGTGGTGCTCACCGGACAGGACGACGAGGAGGTGGGCCGGATGGCCCTGCGCGAGGGCGCCCAGGACTATCTGGTCAAGGGGATGCAACTGGAGACGATCCTCATCCGGACCGTCCGGTACGCCATCGAACGCAAGCGCTCCCAGCTGCGGCTGATTGAGCGGAACGCCACCCTCAGCGCCGTCCTCGAGAGCACGGCGTTCCCGATCTTCGCGGTCGACGCCGACTACCGGTACACGGGTTTCAACCAGGCCCACTTCCAGGCGGTGAAGGCCGCCTCGGGCGTGGCGATCCGGCGCGGGGACCGGCTCCCCGACCACCTGGCCGACCCGGCGGTCTGGGAGGCCATGCGGCCCCACCTCGACCGCGCGCTGCAGGGCGAATCCACCGTGCTCACCACCGACTCCGGCGTCGAGGGCCTGCGTCGCCGGACCTTCGAGATCGCCTATCAACCGGTCCGGATCGAGACCGGCGGGATCATCGGCGTGGCGGTCTTCTCCCGCGACGTGACCGAGCGGGCCAGGAGCGAGGAGCGTGACCGCTTCGCCCGCGCCCTGCTGGAGCTTCTGAACCGCCCGGACCCGGAGACCACCCTGATCCGGGACATCCTCCAGCTGGTCAAGAAGAGCACCGGCCTCGAGGCCGTGG
Organism: Deltaproteobacteria bacterium HGW-Deltaproteobacteria-17; assembly: GCA_002841905.1. Lineage (GTDB taxonomy): Bacteria > Myxococcota_A > Polyangia > HGW-17 > HGW-17 > HGW-17. The sequence goes on along the minus strand of PHBF01000184.1, from coordinate 1,274 downwards.
CCATCCGCCTCCGCGACGGCGAGGACTACCCCTACTTCCTGACCAACGGGTTCCCCGCTCCCTTCGTGGAGAAGGAACGCACCCTGTGTGCCCGGGATGACCAAGGCGCCATCCTGCGGGACGGGGACAGGAAACCCATCCTCGAGTGCATGTGCGGGAACATCCTCCGCGGCCGCACCGATCCCGCGCTCCCCTTCTTCACCGAGGGCGGCTCCTTCTGGAGCAACCACACCAGCGAGCTGCTGGCCACGACCACCGAAGAGGAGCGGATGTCGAACACGCGCAACCGGTGCAACGCCGCCGGCTACGAGTCGGTGGCGCTGATCCCGCTGCGGGGTCAGGACGGGATCATCGGCCTGCTCCAGCTCAACGACCACCGCCGGGACCGGTTTGATCCCGAGATGATCCGGTTCTTCGAGGGCATGGGGGCCAGCATCGGCATCGCGCTCTCCAGGAGCCAGGCGCGGGAGGACCTGCGCCGCTCGGCCCAGCAGTGGAGCGCCACCTTCGACGCCATCGACGACATCGTGTGCGTGCTGTCCCCCGGGCACGAGTTCCTGGAGATCAACCGGGCCGGCTGCAGGGCCCTGGGGATGGCAAGGGAGGAGATCCTCGGAAGGAAATGCTACGAGCTGGTCCACGGCACCCAGGCCCCCATCCCCGGCTGCCCCTGCATGCGCTCCCTGGCCACGGGGACCCCGGCCAGCGGGGAGCACACCGAAGGCGGCCGGACCTTCAGCCTGGTCTCCTGGCCCAGTCTGGGGACCGGCGGACGGGTGATCTCCCTGGCCCACACCGTCAAGGACATCACCGACATCAAGCAGGCCCAGGTGCAGCATGACCTCCTCGAGGAGCAGCTGCGCGCCTCCCAGAAGATGGAGGCCATCGGCAGCCTCGCCGGGGGCGTGGCCCACGACTTCAACAACCTCCTCTCGGTGATCCTGAGCTACACGGGCCTGGCCATGGAACAACTTCCCCAGGGCGACCCCGCCATGGACGATCTCGTGGAGGTGCAGAAGGCCGGCGAGCGCGCCGCCGAGCTCACCCGCCAGCTTCTGGCGTTCAGCCGCAAGCAGGTCCTGCAGCCCTCGATCCTCGACGTGAACCAGGTCGCGCTCGGACTCCAGAAGATGCTGCGCCGGATCCTCGGCGAGGACATCGAGCTGGTCCAGACGCTCGACCCCGGGATCGGCCGGGTCAAGGCCGACCAGGGCCAGCTCGAGCAGGTCCTGATGAACCTCGTCGTCAACGCCCGCGACGCGATGCCCGCCGGC
>PHBF01000183.1 GCA_002841905.1 Deltaproteobacteria bacterium HGW-Deltaproteobacteria-17 | reverse complement strand
GGAGCCTGGCCCGGACCCAGAACGTGTCCGGGCGCGAGGCCCATTTCAAGGCCATGGCCATGGACGCGGCGTTCTACACCGTCGCGATCCGGGACGGGAAGGTGCCCCCGGAGTCGGACTTCCCCACGCCCACCGAGGCCGCCGTGGGCCAGCGCATCCTGGGGACGAACGATCTCTCGGCGACGTTTCACAACGGGCGGGAGCGCGCGCTCTTCGAGAAGACGTTCCGTGACACGGTGGACGTGCTGATCCGCGCCGGGAAGACCCCCGACGGCCGCGCCCAGCTCCAGGAGCTGGTCAAGGCCTACCGCGCCTGGGGCCGCGCCCATCCCACCAGCGCCACCGCCGGGTTCTTCCTGCAGGGCCGGTGAGCCGGACGCCCCGCTTTTCTGTCCTTGCAAACGGCCGGATTTCGCCTACGCTTTCGGGGCACCGACCCTGGAACGGATCCGGGGTCCCTTATGAGGAGGAAACATGCTTCGTTCCAGGCTTGCCATTATTATTCTATCCCTTGCCCTTCTTGCGGTGTCCGGTGTCGCCTGCGACGACGGCGGCCAGAAGAGCACCAACAACGTCAACAACACCAACAACGTCAACGCCGAGATCTGTGACGACACCCTCGACAACGACGGCGACGGCACCATCGACTGTCTTGACACGGACTGCGCCGCAGCCGCCAACTGCGCCCTGAACAACGTCAACAACCTGAACAACGTCAACAACCTGAACAACGTCAACAACCTGAACAACTTCACGCAGCCGGCCGACACCGTCGCGATCAACTTCAGCATCGACGACACGGCGAACCAGACCTACGGCGCCGGCGAGCTTCAGTGGAAGGGCAGCTTCGCCTACGATGACATCTCCCGCCTGCTGACCTTCGACGGGGCCTGGATGGGCCCCTACCCCACGCTGCACGACGACGGTCCGTGGACCGCCGGCGGCCATGAGCCCGAGGGCTCCGTCGCCGGAGATCACATCTGGGGCGTCACCGTGTTCTTCGCCGTGCCGGCCCAGGAGACGACCTTCGAGTACGGCGCCGTGGACGGTCAGGGCCACTGGATCTGGACAGGCGACACCAACGGGAGCTTCACGATCCCGGCCGGCGCGACGGAAGCGGTGACGGCGGAGGGCATGACCATCGAGGCGTTCGGCACGGTCGATCTCCGGATCACGCTGGACACGCTGAACCTGAACCCGTCTTTCTCCTTCAATCCCTTCGTCGACACGGTCGCCCTCAAAGGCAATTTCGTGGGCTGGAGCCTGCTCCCCTGCGTCGACGACGGCACCGACGGGGACGCCTCCGCCGACGATGACCTCTACACCTTCGTCCTGAGCACTCAGGTCGGTCCCGGCACCTCCAGCCCGCACGCGGGGCTGCTGTACTCCGGCGACGCCCTCGAGTTCCTGATCGTGATCTCCGGCGCCGAGTACAAGGTCGGGGCGGCCGCCGTCACCGACGGCGTCCAGGCCTTCTCACGTCCGGAGGGTGGCGACTGGACCGAACTGACCGTCGGCCTGCACGCCAACGGCAACATCCTGGTCACGATCCCGTAAGTCTCGGAATCCCCGAAGTGGAACCGTTGCCGGCGGCAAGGCCCCCGTGCCGGTTTTTCCATCAAAGCTCAGGGTAAACAGGGCATTTCGCACTTGCGCGAAATGGAAAACCTGCTACAACCGGGCAGCGGAGGGTGCTGGCGATGGATGAAGCCGTACGGGACGAGTTGAGCATGCGGGCGGAGATCTTCAAGGCCATGGGGCATCCGTCGCGGCTGCTGATCCTGGACACGCTGGCCGTGGGTCCGCGGCCGGTCACCGACCTGGCCAACCTCGTGGGCGACAACATGAGCACCGTCAGCCGGCACCTGAGCGTGCTGCGCGCGGCGGGGCTCATCGACAGCCGCCGCAGCGCCAACCAGATTTTCTATTACCTGAAAGTGCCGTGCCTCCCCCGGTTCAGCGCCTGCATCCAGGCCGAGGTGAAGAACCGCCGGAAGTCACGTCCCACCAACGTCTCCGAATCCGGATGCGCGCAGGAATGCGCGCTGGGAGGACTGTCATGTCGAGAACCCTGAACGTCCTGGGCACCGGGTGCCCCAAATGCAAGAAGCTCGAGGCCAACGTCCGTGAGGCGGTGGCAAAACTGGGCCTGTCCGATGAGGTGAAGAAGGTCTCCGACATCGACGACATCATCGGCTTTGGGGTCATGATGACCCCCGCGCTGGCCTTCGACCGCGAGGTGAAGGTCAGCGGGCGCGTGCCCTCGGTCGACGAGCTCGTCAAGCTGCTGCAGGGCTAGGTCGTCGCGGCCGGGGTCGGTCGATAAAAGGAAAGAAGTTCATGAACGATAAAAAGCGTGTCATCGCCGTCATCGCCCTCTTCTCCTTCATGGCCGCGGGCATCGCCGCCTCGGTCCTGCGCGAGAAGGAGTCCGGCGTCTCCGGGCGACCCGAGCCCCTGCCGCCCGCGGTCGACGGCAAGGGTCCGGTGGTCGTCTATTATTTCCACGGCTATCAGCGCTGCCAGGGGTGTCTGCGCACGGAGAAGATGCTCCGCGAGGTGACCGCGGAGGCCTTCGCCGAGGAGATGAAGAACGGCCAGGTCGCGTTCCGGGCGGTCAACGTCGAGGACCTGGCCAACGTGGAGCTCGTCGAGCGCTTCTCGGTCACGGCGCGTCATCCGGTCATCGCCGACGAGGCCGACGGTCCGGGGGGACCCTGGCAGGAGATCAAGGACGTCCCCGGTGACAAGGCCCGGCTGCGGCAGGTCGTCGAGGCGGTCGTCCGTCCCATGCTCGCCAAACGCCGGGCGCCGAAATGACCGATCTGGCCCTTTTGGGATCCGCCGTCTGGCTGGGCATCCTCACGTCGATCTCACCGTGCCCGCTGGCGACCAACCTCGCGGCGGTGACCTTCATCGGCAAGCACGTGACGAGCCCTCGCCGGGTGTTCCTGTCGGGGCTGGCGTACACCCTGGGCCGCGCCGTCTTCTACACGGCGCTTTCGCTGCTGCTGATCCACGGCCTGCTGTCGGCGCCGCTGACGTCGTTGTACCTGCAGAAGTACATGATCATGGCGCTGGGGCCGGTGCTGATGCTCACGGGGATGTTCCTGGTGGAGTTGATCACGCTGCCGGGCACGGGCTCGGGCGCCGGCTGGACCGCGCGGCTGGCGGGCCGCCTCGGCACCGGAATTCCGGCCTCCTTCGGGCTGGGTTTTCTCTTCGCCTCGGCCCTGTGTCCGGTGTCGGGCGCGATCTTCTTCGGCTCCCTGATCCCGCTGTCGCTGCAATCGTCGACGCCCGCGTTCCCGCCCGTCGCCTATGGCCTGGGCACAGGGCTGCCGGTGCTCGGGCTGGCCGTGGCCGTGGCGCTGGGCGTCTCCTCCTGGAGCAGGGCGTACGGGCGCATCGCGCGCGCCGAGCTCCTGCTCCGCCGGGGCACCGGACTGCTGTTCATCGGTCTCGGGATCTATTTTACGCTGAAGTACCTGTTCCGTCTCTGGTAGGTCCCGCGTCCCGGTGGTGTGGTTGCAGTGCAAACTTGACAACGCGCCCGATCCGGTCTAGGTTTCCGCATCCATCCCAGGAGACGATCCCATGACGCCACGCGATCGGAAATACCATCACTGGGTGAGGATCCTCACCGGCCTCTATGTGCTCTCGCTGCTGATCATCTGGTTCATGGTTCTTCCAAACGCAGGTTTTCCCATGAACTACGTCACCATCTATTCGGCGCTGTCGGTCGTCGTCCTCGGTCTCGTCGTGACCATGGCCGTCCACCAGATCGCCGGCCGGCTTGTGCGGGGGAACCTGGTCGTCCAGATCGTGCTGCTGATGCTCAGTGTGTACGGGATCCCCCTGGGAATCTGGGGAATCAGGCTCCTGCGACGGCCGGTCTCCTAGGAGCCTGTCGGGAAGAAACACCGCTCGCTCCGCCCGGCGCCGGCCGTCCACTTCGTTGCTACTTCAGCGGGATGCAGATCTCGGTGCGCAGATCCGCCGGGGCCGTGTTGTCGGGGGTGTTCAGGTAGATCTCATAGCACGGAGCGTCGGCCAGCTCCTCGCCGGAGGCGGGCAGCCACGCGCCGTAGATGGCCTCGTACGTCCTGTGCAGCTCGGCGTAGGGCCCCTGGTGCAGGAAGACGGCGGTCCTGCCGCCGGCGAGGACGCGGAAGCCCACCTCCCCCTCGGGCGTGACGGGGCGGTCCACGGTGATGCAGGCGTCGTAGCGGAGCTGTTCGCTGGTCGTGATCCGCGGGTCGTCATGGGAGACGCCGATGAACCGGGAGTCGGGTCCCACCAGGCCACGGGGGAAGGCCCAGCCGCAGATGGCGGACCAGGCGGCGCCGGAGGATTGATTGTAATCGCCTGTGCGGCGGACGAAAACGACGGGACGATCGGGGACGGTGCGAAGTTCGGGTTGCATGATGTTCTCCAGGTTGGGGGTTTTCAGGGACATCGGCGAGGTCCGGTGACGGGCGCGCATCCGCTTCCGGAAGGCCGAAGGGCTCAGGTTGAACTTTTGCGAGAAGGCGCGGGTGAACGCGCCGGGCGTGTCGTAGCCCGCGTCCATGGCGATGCGGGTGATGGGCGTGTCCTCGAAGGACAGGGAGGTGGCCGCGGCGTCGAGCCTCACGCGGCGGACGTAGGCGCCCACGCTCTCCCCCACATGGGCGGCGAAGACCCGGTGGAAGTGATAGGGTGAGAAGCAGGCCACCCGGGCCAGTTGCTCGAGGGTGAGCTCCTCGCCCCGGTGATCATCGATGAACACCAGGGCCCGGAGGATGCGGGCCTGATGGTCGGCCAGCGTGGCGCCGGCCAGCGTGGCGCCAGGCACCGTGACGGCGGGCGTCGTGACGGCGGGAACGGGCGCGGCGGCGGGGCTGGGGTCGGTCTTGGCTCGGGTCATCGTCATCACCTCCACTTCGGCTGTGGTACCAGAAGTCGGAGGGGGCCGCTTCCCATTTCTTGCGGAGTTGCGACCGATTTGTCCCTCGATTTCATCGCACCTTGACTTCCCCTCCGCCCTCGGGGATAGTTCCCATCGGAGTCACCGCCCTGCACGAGATGCCCCTGTCCCCCACCCGGAGCCGGAAACAAACCATGAAATCCATCCTCTGCCCCCTGCTCGTGATCGCGGCCACCTCGATGGCCTCCTGTTCCAAGGACCACTCGGTACAACACGTCGCGGTCGTGGCGCCGGATCCCGAAGATCTCGATGAGGAGGGCCTTCCCAGGCCTGGATTCGAGGTGGAGCCGCCCGTCCTCACCGGAGCCGGCGAGTACGTGATCGAGCTCGACCGGTGGGACATCCCCGACACGGGCACCGACGCCGCCCGGACCACGGCCAACCTGCAGGCGGCCGTGGACTGGGCTCACGAACAGGGCTATGCCCGCGTGGTGCTGCCCCCGGGGGACTACCTCGTGGGTGAAGACGTCAACGACGACTACCAGGGCGGTCTGGAGCTCTCCGGGGATACGGAGTTCGTGTTCAGCGAGGGCGCCGTGCTGACCATGGAGACCAATGATAAATGGAATTATTGCGTATTGCTCCTGCGTGGCGACAACATCATCGTCCGCAACGGGGTCCTCGTGGGGGATCGGGACACCCACGTCTACACCCCGCGGGAGAGCGACGGCAGCACGGCCCACGATGAGGGGCACGGCCTGTGCGTGTGGGGCAACCACCGGGTGCTCATCGACAACATGGAGCTCCGGGATCTGACGGGGGACGGCGCGCTGGTGCTGGATTCGTCGGACGTCACGCTGACCGGCAATGAGATATTTAACAATCGACGACAGGGCATCTCCATCGTGGGAGGGGTCCGCATCGCCGTCAGGGACAATGCGATCCATCACATCCACGGCACCGCGCCCCAGTTCGGCATCGACATCGAGGGCCCCGGGCGCGTCGATGAGGACATCCTGATCCAGGACAACCGGTTCCACCACAACGCGGGGGGGGACATCGTCAACGCCACCGGCGAGAACGTGCACATCCTGGACAACGTGATGGAGCAGGGCGACGGCAGCACCTACACCGACGGCCCCCTCGTCACCTGGCACAGGACCCACAACGTCATCGCCCGCAACACCATGACCATGGTCGACGGCTCGGCCAACGGACGGCTGGGCTACATCCAGTATTCGGGCGGCGGGGACAAGGGGCACAACCGCGCGACCTACGTGCACGACAACGTCTGCCACAGTTGCGGCATGT
>PHBF01000182.1 GCA_002841905.1 Deltaproteobacteria bacterium HGW-Deltaproteobacteria-17 | reverse complement strand
CCCCCGTGAGGGCCTTGTCCTGCCCGGAGGTGATCAACCGGACACACTCCTTCATGCCGAAGGTGCTCAGGATCGACATGGCCACCTTCGGACCGACCCCCTGCACGGAGATCAAACGGCCAAAGATCGTCTTTTCCAGCGAGGAATGAAAGCCGAACCACTCGGTGGAGTGCTCGGTCGTGTGGGGATGCACGAAGATCTCGACGCGATCCCCCGGGCTCTTGCCCTCCATCGCGGCCCGCGTGCAGGTCAGCTCGTAGCCGAGGTCCTGCACCACCACGATCATGTGATCGTCCGCCATCTCGAGGATGGATCCCGAAAGCCAAGCGATCATGAAACACCTCCGCGCCGGGCATGCATGGCATGGCAGAAGGCCAGCGCCAGCGCGTCGGCGGCATCTTCGGCGGGCTCGGACTGCAGGTGGAGCAGGTGCATCATGTTGCGGCGCACCTGCTGCTTGGCAGCCCTGCCCTGCCCGGTGATGGCCTTCTTGACGTGTCCGGGGGTATAGGTGACGACCTCCACGCCCGACGACGCCAGCACGAACAGCGCCATGCCGCGCGCCTGCCCGAGCACGAGGGCGGAGTGGCTGTTCTTGGCCGTGAAGATGTCCTCCACGGCGGCAGCGACGGGGCGGTACTCGTCGAGCACCTCCTGCAGGCCGCGCCCGATCTCGAGCAGACGCAACGCGAGCTGGTCCCCCGACGCGGTGATCAGGCCGCACTCGCGGTACCTCGGGCGACCGTCGTTTCCCATTTCCAGCACGGCATAGCCGGCCTTGCGTGAGCCCGGATCGAGCCCCAGCCAGCACATTCCAGGTGAGAGAATCCCGCAGGGATTACTTGTCGGCAATCGCTTCGAGTTCCGCATCGTCGATGTCGAAATCATGCCACACGTTCTGGACGTCGTCATGATCGTCGAGCAGGTTGTAGAGTTTCCACGCGACCTCCGCGTCCCGGCCTGTGATGTTCACCCGGCTCTTGGGCAGCATCTGGACCTCGGAGGACTTCACGTGGAATTTCTTTTCCTTGAGGGCATCGGTGATCGTCAGCAGATCACCCGGGGAGGTGTGCACCTCGAACATCTCCTCGTCCTCGGTCTTGATGTCCTCGGCGCCGAGCTCCAGCGCGGCCTCCATGAGTTGATCCTCATTGGTGTCTTCACGGCTGATCTCGATGACACCCTTGCGGTCGAACTTGTAGGCCACCGCCCCGGTCTTGCCCAGGTTGCCGTTGTGCTTGTTCAGGATGGTGCGCATCTCGGCGACGGTGCGGTTGATGTTGTCGGTCATGACCTCCACGATCAGGGCCGCGCCGCCGGGACCGTAGACTTCATAGGTGATCTCTTCGTAGTTCACGCCCTCGAGCTCGCCGGTGCCCTTCTTGACCGCGCGCTCCATGTTTTCCTTGGGCATGTTGTTTTCCCGGGCCTTGTCCAGCGCCGTACGGAGGCGCGGATTGCCGCCGGGATCCCCGCCACCCAGCCGGGCGGCGATGGTGATTTCCTTCAGGAGTTTGGTGAAGATCTTGCTGCGCTTGGCGTCGGCAGCGCCCTTCTTGTGCTTGATGGTCGACCACTTATTATGTCCTGACATTGATTCAGCCTCCGAATCGAACGATATTATTTTGCCTGTGGTTTCAGGCACTGGGTATTCTGACGGACGGAGAGCGGACACAGGCCGCCATCCTTGAGCAGCAGGCTGTCCTGGAACTGGATGGTCTCCTTGATGGGCAGCAGGCCGGGATCCGAGGAGGTCATGCTCCCGAAATACGTGAAGGACATCGCCGGATACCTGGTGATGTAGGTGAACTTCCCCGAGCTCAGTTGCACGGAGATCGTGACCCGCACGTTCTTGTCCTTGACCCGGACGATGCCCTCGCCCGTGATCTCCCCGAGGACATCCTCGGCTTTTCCGGACAACTTGAGGTGCATCTTGTACTGGATCGTCCCCTTGCGCCACTCCACCGACCAGTTCCTGGCGATGTTCTGGATCTCCTCCTGGGCCTTCTTCGCGTCGTCGTCACTGGCACGGACCCGGGACGGCGCCGCGGCCCAGACGACCATACAGGCGAAAAGCGGAAGAATCTGTCGGAAAGTCATGGCACTTTCGTCCTTTCAGGTACCGGAATATAGACAAAATCCTTCTTTTTGAAAAGGGTTAGATCCGGTTTTTCAGGGGAATTTCGAGTCCAGGCCGGAAAGCGGGCCCGGGAGGCGGAAGGACTATTTCGTGGGCGCCGGAGCCGGTGCGGGCGCCGGGGCCGGAGCAGGCTTGTTCTTCTCTTCCTCGTTCTCCTTGATCCGGACCAGGGCCGACTTGATGTCGGAAGCATATTTCTGCGCGAAATCCTGGTATTCCTTCGGGGCGCCCTTGAGGGACTGCACCTTCTCGAACAGCCCCTGGGCCTTGGCGTAGTTGCCCTTCAGGTCACCCAGGAGGTCGCCGGCCTTGTAGTACAGCACGGCCAGGTTGAAGGCCACGCGATAATCATTGGGGTTCGCGGACAGGGTCTTCTCGTACTGGGTGCGGGCCTTCTCGAAGTAGGACTTCGCCTCGGCCTTCAGTTTGTCGGCGTCGGACAGCCGGGCCAGCTCCTGCTCACGATCCTTCAGGCGGTTCGGGATGGTCTCCTTCACGGCCGTCTCGAGGCGGGGCTTCACCTTCTCGACGTCGTCCTTGATCATCTTCACGGTGACATCACCCTTGTCCAGCGCGGCCTGCATGGCCTTGGGATCACCGCCGGTGATCTCGGCCAGCTTCGGGATGAGGGCGCGGATGTTGTCGCCCTGGAGGATCTTCTCATAAAGATCGAGCTGGGTCTGTCCCATCTTCATGGCTTCCTTGAGCCGGTCGATCTCCATCTGGATGCGCTCCTTGTTCTCGAACTGGTGGTCGGCCATGTCCTGGAGGGTCATGGCATAGACCTTGTAGGAGACCGCCAGCGCCAGCTCGGCTTCCTTGACCTCGGAGGCCTTGGGATACTTGGAGACCACCAGCTCGAGGGCCTTGATCGCCATCTCGGGCTCGCGGACGCTCACGCCCAGCATGCCGATGTTGAGGTTGGCCGACATGTTGTCGGGTTCGCACTCCTGCGCCTTCTTGAACTCGTCGAACGCGGGCCCCAGCGTTCCCTGGGAGAGGACATACAGGCCATAGGCGTTGTAATACATGGCCAGCGCTTCGCGGGCATAGGTGTCCTTGACACCCTTCTCACCGATGCAGGGCTTGAAGTAGTCCTTCGCCTGACCGATGAAGATGCGGGCCAGGGAGGCGTTGGCGTCCTTGCGCTTCTCGGCTTCGAGGTAGAACAGGATCGACAGGCCGTAGATCTTCAGGCGGATGCGCACACCCTCGAGGCTGTCATTGGGGATCTTGCCCGAGGAGGCCAGCGCCTTGCGCAGGGCGTCGAGCAGCGGCTTGCGGTTCTTGTCCTGGCCCTCACGGGCGTAACGCATGTAGTAGCCCAGCGCCAAGTTGTACTGGATGTCCGGGTCCTGCATGGCGTAGGAGTCGCGCATCAGGTCGGCTTCGTGCTTGAGGAAGTCCTCGGGGTTGTCCATGTCGAGCAGGATCAAACCCGACTTCGCGGAGGGGAAGTTCGGATCGATGGACAGGGACTTCTTGAACGCATCGCGGGCCTTGTCCTTCTGGCCGCAGCGCGAGTAGACGACACCGGCGTTGTAGGGGAACGAAGCGATCTTCTCGCCGCCGGCCTCCTTGAGGAGGTCCATGAAGGATTTGGCGACCTTCTCGCAGTCGTCCTTGGGCCAGCCCTTGTCGGAAGCGTCGAAGAACCCCTTGAGGGCGTCCTGGAACTTCGTGATGACGGCCTTGGAGACGGTCTTGTCCTCGGTGGTGGTCACCGGCCCTGTGCCCGGGCCGGTGGCGGGGCCGGGCACGACCTCGCCGGTGTTGGTGTCGATGGTGCCCGGAATGGGCTTGTTGTTGTTGTTCCCGGGCTCGGGACCGGTGGCAGGCGTGGTGTCCTTCTTACCGCCGGTGCAAGCGCCGAAGACCATGGTCAAAAGAGCGATCAGAATGAGTTTTCTGGTTTTCATGATCTTTCCTCACCTTCTTAGCGGATGGGCACCGGAACGACGGTCGACCGGGAAATCTTGGTGTCTTTGAAGTCCGGAGCGGCCCACACTTCATCGGAAACGGGGCTCACCGAACGGCGGATCTCCGCCAGCTCGTTCTCGCAGAACTCAAACCATTCATCATAGCGGCCCGACTTCTGCGCGTTCTTGACGCAGGCCTCGAAACCGGCCTTGGCGAACTCTTCCATCTTTTCATAGGATTTGCTGAACATGTCCTGGATCTCGAGCTTGAGCTCGATGTTGTCCTCGATCTCCTTGCCGAAGCGCATGTTCTTCAGTTTGGTGACGTAGTTCTTGTAGATCGCGCCGAACCGACCCGCGGCCGGGATGTACCAGGAGTTGACCTTCTTGCCGAGCTGGAGGGCGGCGGCCTCCTCGTACAGTTTCTTGTTCTTCTCGATCAACTTCGTCTGGGTCTCGATCCACTTCATGATGTCCTTCATGGACTTTTCCTGGTCTTTTTTCGTCTTCATGGTCAGCTCGGGGAGCTCCATGGAGATGACCTCCTCATAGGAGGCTTCGGCCAGGTGGAACTTGGCCAGCGCGACCGCGTCGAGGGCCTCGTTAATGCGGAGGTTCTTGTCGGCGCCGTCGAGGGAACCATGGATGGTCTGGGTGCCCTTCCAGGTGTTGTACACCTTGATGGCGGCTTCGAACTTCTCGACGGCCGCGCGGACCTTGCCGCGGTCACGCTTCTCGAAGCGGACGGTGGCGACCTTCCACTTGTCGGTCTTGGACTTCTTCTCGACGTACACGATGCTCATGCAGATGCCGTAGCGGGTCGGGACCGGGCAGGACTGATCCCACAGGATCTTGCCCTGCTTGGAGAGGACGCGGATCATCAGGTCATCGACCTTGTTCTTGCCCATGATCTCGATGTACTTGGCGAGGAAGTGCTGGGTCATGCCCACACCGGCGGACTGACCGTTCTTGGTCTTCCGGTCCTCATGGAACTGGTGCAGCATGAAGAACAGGTAGGAGACGTCGCCCTTGAACTGGGCCGCGCCCATGCGGTACAGCTTCTCGATGAAGTCCTGGGCCTTCTTCTCGGCGCCCTTGAGGTCGCCGGACCACCAGGTCAACTGGACGGCGCGGCGGGCGGCGCGCACGGCGTCGGGATCCTTCGGGTAGCGGCTGAAGAAGTTCTCGTAGGAGGCCGCGGCGGCGTCGAACATGGCGATCTGCTCGAACAACTGGCCCAGGCGGATGTAGGAGTTCACGACCTGCGGGCGGTCCTTGGTGGCGCCCGAGCCGTAGATGCTCTGGAGCTCCTTGAGGGAGCCGATGGCCAGACCGACCATGCCGGCCTTCTCGAAGGCGACCGAAGCGGACGTGTAGTACTGGATGACCTTGTTGGGGTCGGACTTGAACTCGCGCGCCATCTGGGTGAGCATGTCACCGGCCTCGCGATAGCGGCCTTCCTCACCACGCTTGGCCACTTCCATCTCCATGTTCTCGAGCTTCTTGGCCTCGAGGCGGACACGGAACTGCTTGGCGCCGGCGTTGAGGTTGAACATGGGGTTGTACACCGGCTTGAGCAGCTCGGTGATCATCTCGACCATCTCCTCGAACCGATCCTCGGCGTCGTAGGCGATCATCAGGTAGAGGGCCGACTCCAGGGCCATCTGCGGGTCCGTGGTGTGGGTGGTGCGGATGGTGTCGGCGAACAGCGGGATGGCCTCGCTGAAGTTGCGGTACATGTAGTAGATCATCGCGCGGTTGTACTTGATCACCGCCAGGTTCTTGCCGCTCTTGACGTACTTGACGTACAGGTTGAACACGTCGATGACGTCCTTCAGATCCTGCGGGATGGGCAGGTTCTTCTGGAACTCGGGGCACTTCTGGGTGAACTTCTTGCCCGCGGCCTCGGTCTTCTGCTTGGCGGCCAGGCAGTTACGGCGCTTCAGGTAGTCGGCCTGCTTCTGGTCGCGGTTCTTGTTCTCCTTCTCGAAGTCGACGCCGAGGACCTCGAAATACAGGTTCACGGTGTTGTTGCCGATGTCCTCGCGATTCTTCTCGAACATCTGCTGGGTCATGCCCTTGGGCAGCTTTTCCCATTTCAGCAGGGTGCTGTATTCGCGCGCGGCGATGCGGAACCCTTCGCGGATGTCCTGTTCGTTCTTGCTGAGCTTCTGCAGGTTGTA
>PHBF01000181.1 GCA_002841905.1 Deltaproteobacteria bacterium HGW-Deltaproteobacteria-17 | reverse complement strand
CGCCGCACCTCCCCGCCACGCCCGGGTTCCCGCCCGCGACCGCCCGCACCGATGCGTCGCTGCCGGCCGCCGAGCTCCTGCACACGGGGCAGGTCCTGGTGCTGGACCGGGACGGCACCTCGCGTTACGCCCGCAGCCTCCTGCTGCTGGTGCGCGATCCGGCCCGCGCCGGCCACCTGGCGCCATTCACGGTGAAGTATTCGCCGCACTCGCAGGCGGTCCACGTGCTGCGGACACTGGTGCATCACCTCGACGGGCAGACCAGCGCCCAGGCCGCGTCCGTGCAGTCCTTCGACTTCCTCAGCGGGGCGGCCCGCATGTACTTCGACGTCCGCGAGCTGCGGATCACGTTCCCCCCGGCGGCCCCCGGCGACATCCATGAACTGCTGTACACCCTCGAGGATCTGCCCTCCACCCAGGCGGACCTGGGCGCGGCCTCGTTCGGGCACATCCTCCAGCTGCAGGACAGGTGGCCCATCTCCGCCCAGCGGCTCCGCGTCGTGCATCCTTCGGACGTGCCCCTGCGGCATGCGTTCTCGCGGACCGTCGAGCTCAAGCCGGCGGTGACCCGGCACGGCGACCAGACCTGGATCGAGCTCTCCGGCGGCGCCGTCCCGGCGTGGAAGCCCGAGCCGATGGCCCCCGGGTGGGGCGAGACCCTGCTCACCATCTCCCTGGGCACCACCGCCTCCTGGAAGGATCTGGGGCTGGCCTACCTGCGCTACGTCGAACCCGTCTACCGTCCGCGCCGCGACATGCGGGAGCTGGCGCAGAAGATCACCGCAGGCAGCAGGACCGATGTCGAGCGCATCCAGGCGATCCACGCCTGGGTGCAGAAGAACTTCCGCTATGTCTCGCTGATGTTCGGCAACCACGGCTACATGCCGTACACCCTCGACGAGATCCTGGAGCGCAAGTTCGGCGACTGCAAGGACATGACGCTGGTGCTGATCCACCTGCTGCGCGGGGTGGACATCGCCGCGCACCCGGCGATCGTGCGCACCAAACCCCAGGGGCTGTACCCGATGGACGTCCCGTCGCTGGCGCCGTTTGACCACTCGATCGTGTACCTGCCGGCGACCGGCTCCTGGCTCGACGGCACCATCAAGGGCCAGTTGTATCCCATCGTGCCGGCCTGGATCCAGGGCCGCACCGCCCTGGTGGTCGAGCCCGGCGGCGGACGCCTGGTCCCCATCGCCCAGGAGCCTGCCGCGTCGAGCCGCGAGGCCGAGGACGTGACGCTGCGCGTGGACGCCGCCGGCGACGCCGTGGCCGAGGCGCGGTTCACCATCACCGGACAGCCCGAGAGCGTCTGGCGGCTGCGGCTGCTCGAGGACAACGCACGGGACGCCCTCGGGCGGCGGCTGCGCGCCCTCTGGCCCCAGGCCAGGCTCACCGCGTGGAAGACCGCCTCGGGACCCAGATGAAACGCGACCGCGTCCCCGACCGTGGGCGACTCCGAACGCAACCCCGAGTGATGCACCGGCAGCCCGGCGGGCTTGTCGATGATCAGCAGGTCCGGATCCTCGAACAGGATCGCCAGCGGGAGGTCCACCGGCTCGAAGGAGCGCCTCCCCGACCGGCGATCCCCCACGTCCACGCAGAGAACGTCGCCGGCCGCCACCCGCGTCGAGGTCCGGGCGCGCACGCCGTTGAGCAGGATGCCCGCGGGCCGGAACTTGACGCTGGAGACGAACCCCGCCGAGAGCTTCAAGTCCCGCACCAGCAGGCTCTGAATCGTCCGCCCCGCCTGGGCTTCGTTCACTTCGAGGGTC
Source organism: Deltaproteobacteria bacterium HGW-Deltaproteobacteria-17 (assembly GCA_002841905.1). Lineage (GTDB taxonomy): Bacteria > Myxococcota_A > Polyangia > HGW-17 > HGW-17 > HGW-17. The sequence goes on along the minus strand of PHBF01000181.1, from coordinate 4,476 downwards.
AGTTCACGCATGGCATCCACCGGCGGGAGTATTCCCGCGGAAGGTCATGAAGTCAATGCGGTGAACAGGTGACGTGTCGAAATCCCTGCCCCCATGATGAGCATTCCTTGGGGCCGACATGGTCTTGGCGACGACTATCGGACGCCGAACGCAATCTCCTGGTACCCCCCGTGATTAAAAGTCGCGATGGAGAGGCCCACGCCAAAGTAAGGGGTCTCGTCTCCGGGCAGGTATCCAACGAAGGACTCCAGCATGACGCTGCCGTCGGTGAAGGTACCCACGAGCACCTGAACACTCCCCTGAATGGCGAAGGAGGCCTCGCCGTCGAGGGTGCGAAAACCGATCCCGCCCGTGAACCTCGCCCCCCTGTAGGATTGGCGCCCGGAGAAGGTGCCCAGGAGGTTGCCCGTGGCCGTGAAAAATCCGCCGCCCATGATGCGATCGGCGGTGAACCCGCCCTCGTCGTGGAGATAGCCCAGGGAGGCCTCAAGTCCGATGGTAGGGAAGATGAAGGAGACCTCGCCCCTGGCATCCTTGAGCGGGTACCCCACCTGCTCCCAGAGATCCATCGAGACCACCGCCTCGCCGCCGTGACGGGATCTTTCCTGGTGGTCTGCGTACACGTACCTTCCCCCGGCACGCGCCACCCAGGAACACCCCGTGGCCAGCCCCATGATCTGCAGCACCAAGAGCGCACTGACCAGGAACCGTCGACTGCAGATTCGAACCTTCTTTCCTTCGGACATGGATACCTCTTGGCCATGAATCTACCCCAAACCGCGCCAGATGACCACGGCGGAAAAAAGCTCACCATGTCCCCTGGCACGCGGGTGGAGGACCCCGCCACTGGACAGCGGGGAGGTGGGTACTTTTCTCAGGGTGCCACCCGGGAATTCAAGGCGTCTGGAGAAAGCCATGTGCTTGTTCCATTTTCCGCCTGGGCAACGGCTCAGGAAGGCCATCTCCAACAATTTCTTGGATTTTTCAGAGTATCAAGAGCCCAGGATGGTTCAGGCGACGAGGATCATGGCGCGGCCGAGGCGGACGATGCGGCCGTCGTGGGCGAACTGGGTGAGCAGGCGGGAGACGGTCTCGCGCCGGGCGCCGATCATCGAGGCGATGTCGGTCTGCGTGTGGGCGGCCGGCAGCAGGAAGCCCTCGGGCACGCGGCGGCCTTCCTTCTTCGCGAGCCGGGTCAGCAGGCGGACCAGACGGGCCTCGACGTCTCCCAGGCTCAGGCAGGCCATGGCCTCGTAGGTCTCCTCGAGCCGCTCCGACAACATGCGCAGCAGCACCAGCGAAGTCGCCGGGAACCGGCGCAGGTGGGCCGTCAGGGCCTCACGGGTGAGCACCAGGGCGCCGACCTCGTCGATGATCTCCAGATCCGCGGGCACCGGACCCTGATCCATTGGAAAGGGTTTTCCAAACAGATCACCCGCGCCCAGAACGTGGAGCACCAGCTTCTCCTGGTTCTCGCCGGCGCCGGAGATCACCACCTTGGCCTTGCCGTAGCGGATCAGGAGCAGCTCACCCGTGTTCTGGGCGGCCCCCGGGATCATCGTGCCGGCGGGGTAGCGGCGATAGGCGAACCGCTGTTCGATGTCGGCCTGCGCGTCGCTCGAGAGGGTGCGGAACGGGGACAGGCGACGAATCAACGTGGGAAAATCAATATGTTTCACGGTGCTGGTCATGGTTCACCTCGCTTCCGGTCGCAATGGTTCGCAAGCGGTGTGCCAAGACCTGCCGAACCCCCGAAAAAAGTTGGCTGGACCCGGAAAAGTCGGGGCGCGTGCATCGGGGCGTGCGCTCCGTCACAACCGACCGTGACATTTGTGCCATGCCTCCCTCCAACCCGTGACCATCGGTTACAGGGCAGAATAAAAAGTTTTAATCACGCAATGGATCGTTGCTTTTTACCGCTCGTCTGGCAATATCCCGCGCGGGATTTAAGATAAGGAGTACCCATGTCGGATTCCATCACAGCATTGGTAGAAAAGGCCCGGGCCGAGGTGGCTGCGGCCGCGACCGCCGAGGTCCTGCGTGACGCCGAGGTGCAGTACCTCGGCAAGAAGGGCGAGGTCACGGCCCTGCTCAAGAGCCTGGGCGGGATGGCTCCCGAGGAGCGCAAGGCCATGGGCAAGGCCGTCAATGACGCGCGGGCAGTGATTGAAGACCTCATCACCGCACGCCGGGGGCAACTGGAGCGCGAGGCGTTGGACCGCGAGCTGGCCGAGACCGGCTTCGATCTGACGCTGCCGGGGATCCCCCTGCCCTCGCAGCCCGGGACCTGGCACCCCGTCTCGATCATCGCCGACCGGGTGGAGCGCGCCTTCGAGCAGATGGGGTTCATCGTGCTCGACTACCCCGAGGTCGAGACCGAGCACTACAACTTTGACGCGCTGAACATTCCGGCGGACCACCCCGCGCGCGACATGCAGGACACCTTCTGGCTCAGGAACGGCTGCCTGCTGCGCACCCACACGTCCCCCGGCCAGGTCCGCGCCATGCAGGAGTATCCCCTGCCGCTGCGCGCGATCTTCCCGGGCCGCGTGTTCCGCTACGAGCGCACCGACGCCAGCCACGAACACACGTTCCACCAGGTCGAGGGGCTCATGATCGACCGCGAACTGTCGGTTTCGAACCTGATCGCCATCATGAAGGTGCTCCTCGAGACCATCTTCGAGCGTGAGGTGACCGTGCGCCTGAGACCGGGGTTCTTCCCCTTCGTGGAGCCCGGCTTCGAGCTGGACATCCGCTGCATGAACTGCGGCGGCGCCGGCTGCTCGGTGTGCAAGCACAGCGGCTGGGTCGAGCTGCTGCCCTGCGGCCTGGTGCACCCCAACGTGCTGCGCGCCGGAGGCGTCGATCCTGAAAAGTGGGTGGGCTGGGCGTTCGGCCTGGGCCTCTCCCGACTGGCGATGATGCGGTACAAGATCAGCCATATCACCCATTTCATGGGTGCGGATCCCCGCTTTCTGCGTCAGTTCCCCGAAGGAGGTGCGCGATGAAGGTTTCCTGGAGCTGGATTTCCCGCTTCGCCGAGGTCGGCGACATCGACGCCGTCGGCATCTCGAAGCGCTTCACCCTGGGCGTGGCGGAGATCGACGAGGTTCATCGTGTGGGCGTGCCCGACCCCGCGCTGAACGGAGAGGCCCGCGCCGCGGCGCTGGCCTGCGTGAAGATCGCGAAGGTCGTCTCCTGCCGGCCGCACCCCCAGGCCGAGAAACTCCAGATCGTCACCGTCGACGACGGCGGCGGTGCCCCGCGCGAGATCGTCTCCGGGGCGCCCAACGTGCGTCCGGGGCTGCTCTCGGTGTTCGCCGACGAGGGCGCGGTCATCGTCGGCAAGGACGGCGCCCCGACCGTGCTCCGGGAGGCCGTGATCCGAGGCGTGCCCAGCCGGGGCATGCTCGTCTCCTTCGCCGAGCTGGGCATCGGAGATGATCACGCCGGGGTCATCGAGATCCCCGACGACCTCGCGCCGGGCACGCTCTTGTCGGACGCAGCCCCCGCCTTCGACGACGTCCTGTGGGACATCGACAACAAGAGCCTGACCCACCGCCCGGATTGCTGGGGCCACGTGGGCCTGGCCCGCGAGATCGCCGCGATGTGCCGCCGCCCGTTCACCTGGCGGGCGCCGGACGTGACCTTCGCAACAGTGGCGGACATCGCCGTGCGGGACGAGGCTCCGGACCTGTGCCCACGCTACTCGTGCTACTCCATGGAGGGGATCCGGGTCGGCCCGTCGCCGCTCTGGCTGCAGATCCTGCTGTGGCGCCTGGGTCAACGTCCCATCAACAACCTCGTGGACTTCACCAACCTGACCATGCTCACCGTCGGGAATCCGCTGCATGCCTTCGACCGCCGTCAACTCGAGGGGGACACCATCGTGATCCGGCGGGCCGCCGACGGCGAGCCCTTCACGACGCTGGACGGCCGCGCGCACCGCCTCACCTCCGACGACCTGGTCATCGCCGACGCGCGCAAACCCGTGGCGGTGGCAGGCGTCATGGGCGGCGAGAACTCCATGGTGGCCGAGGACACCACCCGCATCGTCCTCGAGAGCGCCAACTTCCACGCCGGCACCATCCGCAGGACCGCCGTGCGCACGCAGGAGCGGACCGACTCCTCGGCCCGCTTCGAGAAGAGCCTGGATCCCCACCTGGTGCGCGACGCCTCGCTGTACTTCGCCGACCTCGTGCTTGCGAACATCCCCGGCTCACGCATCTCCTCGCGGTACGAGGACGTGTTCCCTGCCCCGCCCGCGCCCAAGCTCATCCACATCTCGGGGGAGTTCGTGCAGCGCCGTCTGGGCATGGACATCACGGCCGCGCAGGTGGCCGAGGTGTTGGAGCGCCTGCAGTTCGCGGTGCGCCGCGACGGCGACGAGCTCACCGTCACGGTCCCGTCGTTTCGGGCCACCAAGGACATCGGCATCCCCGAGGACCTCGTCGAGGAGGTCGGACGCTGGCACGG
>PHBF01000180.1 GCA_002841905.1 Deltaproteobacteria bacterium HGW-Deltaproteobacteria-17 | reverse complement strand
CACGATGCCGAACTCCGCCTTCCCGAGGCGCTCGAACAGGCTCTTGATCACGGCATGGTTCGCCCTGGCCAGGAAGGGGCGCGTCATCATCCAGCCATCGGCCCGCTTCTCCAGCGTGAACTCCCCGTAGCGGTTACGGACGTCCATCCGGTCGACCTCACCCAGGGGGGCTCCCGGGACCGGTGGAACCGGGCGAACCTTCGCCTCCTCCATGGTGGGCGGCTTCACCTCCCTGGGCCACAGCAGCAGGATGCCGATGGCCGCACCCGTGAGCATGATGGCGGGAAAGAGCCAGGTCTTGATGTCGGTCTTCTTCATCGTGGACTCCCCAGGAAGGCCCCCAAGAGCGCTCCTAATTCTTGCGTCGACGCAGCAGGATGATTCCTGCCAGGGACAGCAGCAGCAGCACCGGGATCCCCATGGCCAGCGTCATCACGAGGGCGGGTGACGGCTTCCCGGCGAGCTTGAGCCGCTCCACGCCGCGTCCCTTGAGCCGCAGATGGGCCAGGCTGTGATCGTCGAGCAGGTAGTCGAGGATCTGCCGGAAGAACAAAAGGTGCGTGTTCACCGTCTGGAAACTGTAATCGCGGAAGAGATCGGAGTCCCCGAGCACCACGACGCGCGCCTCGGGGGACAGGCCTCCACCGGCGACGCCACTCAGGTAAAGACCGACCTCGAAGGGACCCCGATCGTCGGTTTTGGGCCACTCCAGGTTCTCCTCGTAGGCCCGGGTGTGCCGCCATGAGCCGGGATCGGTGCGCAGCAGCCGCTGGAGCTTCAGGTGCGACTGGCTCTCGAGCCGGACCGAGGAGAGCGTGAAGGGCATGATCGACAACTTGCGGGAGACGTCGACCATCGGCATCAGCGGGAACGTGACGACCTTGTGCTGGCTGACGCTCACCTGGGGTGCCTGATAGGAGAGGATCATGTCGTCGCCGAGGGTGATGCCCCAGGTCTTCAGCCGGTCGGCCAGGGCGGGGTTGGGGACCCAGTGCCTGGCGACCCCCTTGAGGGACAGGTTGTTGCGGAACATCATGCCGTCGGCCAGGATCAGCACGGGCTTGCCCTGTCTGGCGAAGCCCTCCACCTGCGCCCAGGCCTCGTCGGAGAACGCGCGGATGGGCCCCGCGACGACGAGCACGGCCGTGTCCGCCGGGATCGGCCCCTTCTGCCGGATCAACTCGAACTCGGTGACGGCCGCGAACAGGCGGTCGAAGCCGCCGCGCGGGTCATCGCCCTTCTCCGGGAACTCCTCATGCTCGGAGGTGAACACGATCTTCTTGCGGCCGGTGAGGAAGCGCTTGAGGCGGAACGTGATCTCGTACTCCAGGGTGCGCGGATCGGTGACGTCGGAGATCGTCTCCACACTATCGCCAGAGACGAGCGCCATGCCGAACGTGACACGGTTGACCATCGACTCGGTCGCCGAGCGACGGCCGATCTCCATCTCGCTGATGCCATACGACCGGGACAGGTCCGCGGCGTCCGGATCCGCGTCGGGCTCCAGCGTCTGCACGACGAGCCTGGGTGAAAGCACCGCATATTCCCGGAGCAGCGCCTCCACGTCGGCCGCGGGCTGGACCAGCTCGCGAGGGAGCTTCCTCGAGCGGAAGAACAGGAGCCGGACATCCTTCTTCAGGCTCTTCACGACCCTGGCGCTCTCGGGATCCAGGGTGTGCAGACCTTCGCTCGTGAGATCCAGCCGCAGGGGAAAACGCATCGCGATCAGTTGGAAGAGAACCAGCAGGAGGACACCTGCTGGCAGTTTCCAGGTGAGGCGCCGGGGCCATGGACGACGCAGGCGCCAGCTCTCCCAGCCCATCTGCGCCAGGGAGATCCCGACAAACGCAAAGATCAGGAAATACACCAGGTCCGGAAGCCACAGGATGCCGCGTGACCAGTTCGCGAGATGGGAGCCGAAGGCCAGCTGGGCCAGGACACCGCGGAGCGCCTCGGGGGCCAGCGGCAGGAACCGGTCGGGGATCCAGAATAAAAAGACCACGACGAAGGAGACCAAAAACGCGGCCGTCTGGGAGCGTGAGTAGGCGCCCACCGCCAGGCCCACGGCGGCGAAGGCCCCGCCCAGCAGGAACAGGCCGGCGTTGGCCGAGAGGAGCTGGCCCGTGTCGAACCGGCCCCAGTCCGCGAACGAGACGGCCACCGGCACCAGGGAGGCTCCCAGCAGGGCCACGAGCAGGATCGACAGCACGACCAGGAACCTCGCGGTCACGACCACGGCCGGCGAGACCGGCATCAGCCGGAGCAGGTCCATGGAATCGGACCGCTGGTTCAACTGCCCGGTCGTGATCGACAGCGTGAACAGCAAAAACAGCACGGGGGCGATCTGGAAGTACGGCAGGAGCGTCACCACGGCCGCGTCGAGCAGCACGTTGAAGGCGATGAAGCCCGAGATCACCCAGTAGGCGATGCACAGGACGAAGAGCGCTGGACGCGTCGCCTGGTTGATCCATTCACGTCGGAGGAGATGGGCCAGCTCGCGCATCAGGCTCCCTCCCCGATCAGGGCGGTCCGCAGCCGTTCATCCCCGGCCATCGGTCCATCGTAGGTGCACCGGCCCGAGGCCAGCACCAGCACGCGGTCGGCCAGCTGCCGCGCCTCCGACAGCAGGTGGGTGCTCAGCAGCATCACCCGATCGCGGGCCATCTCCTTGATCAATTCGTGGAACGCGGTCTGCTGCTCCGGATCCAGGCCGGTCACGGGCTCATCCAGAATCACGAAGGCCGGGTCGTGCAGCAACACCACCGCCAGGGAGGCGCGCTGCCGAAAGCCTCGGGAGTATCCGCCCACGGGCCGGTCCAGCACGCCGGCCAGGGAGAGCCGCTCCACCAGCATCGACGAGCGCTCCCGCCGGGCCTGCGGGGTCATGCGGTGCAGCGCGCCGACGAGCTCGAGGTGCTCCCTGAGCGTGAGCTGGCCGTCGAGGATGCCCTCCTCCGGCAGGTAGCCGAAGCTGCGGCGGGCCCGGATCGACTCGCCCAGGGGGTCGGCGCCGAAGAGGCGCACGGTCCCGGCGTCGGGGGCCAGAAGCCCGGTGAGCACGCGCATGGTCGTGGACTTGCCGGCGCCGTTGAGGCCCAGCAGGATGGTGCACTCGCCGCGGTGAAGGGTGAAGGACAGTTCGTCCACGGCGGTGTGATGTCCGAACCGGACGGTGACTCCCCGGAGCTCAACCTCGGTGACGGCTGTTTCGGATGGCGCTTTTTCAGGCATTGTGGATTTCATCTAGTACCGGATCGACCCCGATCCGCTCAGATCGGTGTCGAGAACCGGAAACTCGAGGTTCTTGAGGATTCCGTGGGCGCAGGAGGCGATCTTCTTGTTGGGCTCGCGATCCAGCGTGGCCGACGTGTACCGTATCCGGCCGCGCCGGCCGTCAATCTGGTAGTTGATGACGACGGTCCCGGTGGGCGGGATGCAGGAGCCCGAGATCTGCATGATGACGTCGCGGTTCACCACGGAGTTGATGACCGAGCGTGACAGTTCGAGGCTGTCGAGGGCGTACACCTTGATCTCCTCGCCGGAATAGCCGCCGCCACCGCCGCTGCTGCTTCCGCCGGACTTGGTGCGCTTCTTGCGCACGCCGCCGGCCTTCATGCCCGCGGCCGGCCCCATCTCGGAGCCCACATCGGTCTCCACGGCCAGCTCCTGATCACTGCCGATGGAGCGCTTTCCACGGCCACCGGACTCCTTGGTCACGGACTGGTACAGCACGATGGAGAGGGCCACGGCGGCGAGCCCGGCCAGGCCGAGCACCACGGTCAACTTGAGCGTGCGCGACTGGCGCTTCTCCGATACGGTGGTCTGCTTCTCGGCCTCCTCACGGCGCTTGAGCTCCATGCGGCGCTGGTACTCATGCACGAAGTCCGTGAAGTCGGGATGCTGCAGGGCCTTCTTGCGCACGCCGGTGGCGATCGTGACCACGACATGGTCGGGGAGGATCTCCTCGTCGCAGAGCTTCTCGCGGATCTCCTGGCCGCTGTAGGGGCCATAGTCCAGGCGCCCCTTCTGGACCATGTACTTCCGGTCCTCCCCCTCCTCGGCGAAGGTGCGGAGCAGATCCAGCATCATCATGGACTTGCTGGCCTTCTTGTTGCCCAGCAGCGAGATGCGCATCACTTCGAGCAGCGCGCCGGCGGTGGGATAGCGCAACTCCGGATCGGGCAGCAGGCCGCCCTGCACCGCCTCGACGAGCTCCTGGGGCGTCTCGGCCTTGAGCTCGGGCGTGCCGTCAGGCAGCGCGGGCCTTCCGGACAGCAGCACATGGGAGATCATCGCCAGGGAATGGACGTCGGCCCGGTGGTCGGGCTTGGTGCGGGAGTACTCGGGGGCCAGGTAAGGACGGTCCGCCGGCTCGAGCAGGGCTCCCGGATCCATGTGGACCGAGCAGACGCTCATCCAGCCGAACTCGCTGACCTTCACCCGCCCGATGGAGTTGACGAAGACGCACCTGGGATTGATGAAGCCGTGGAAGAAGGAGTCCTGCACCTCGTCGAGCATGAGGGCGATGGGCGTCACGATGCGGCGCACGGTGGCGGGGGGCGCTCCCACGGGGAATTTCTTGATCATCAGGTCGGCCAGCATCTGGCCCTCGGTCCATGCCTGGGCCACGAACGGGACCCGCGTGGCCGGATCGACGCCGAAGCCGAACACCTCGACGATGTGCTTGTGGACGACGCCCACCATCTTCTCCGTCACCGAGAACACCAGATCCACCGCGGATTTGTTGATCCCGGCGAGGCGGTCGAGGCACTGGATCTCCGCCGTGCGCTGGTCGGAGAGCCGGACCGCCTTGTATTTCTCGCCCCACCGCGTGGACGAGACGAAGCTGACGATTTGGTATTGATTGAGAAGCTGGGCTCCAGGATTCAGTTTGGGCATTTCCGGTTTCCTGTGGGCACTGATTGTACTGCACCCCGGTTGGAAAAGACCTACGTATTATTGTCCGATCGGGTTTTGATGCAAGCTGAAAACTCGCCATGATCCCACCAACGCCATTCTCACCCTCCCTGCGCGCGATCTCCCTTCGGATCTGACCGGAAACGCGTGCTATGAACGGACCTCGGCGCCCGAAATGAGCCCCGGACCCAAAGCATCCACTCTCCGCCTCGCTTCACGGGACACTTCACACAAGACTTCACATTTTACTTCACATTCCCTTCTTCCGGCGCTATTTTATCGTGCAGAGGTGATCCAGAATTTTTCTGAATTTCCCTGAATTCATTCGAAGTGTTCCGAGGCGAAACCGTGGGCAAACCAAAAAATCCGTTGCGAGATGGTATTCCGAGAGAAGTCCCTTTACCCAAATCCCCTTTGGCGCGCGTGATCGCCCAGGTACGTTTTCCGTCCGTGCTGAGCATCAATGATCCGGCTTTTATCGCACCGTTCCAGGAAGCCATCCGGAGGCAGTATCCGCGGCCACTTCAGGAAAGAACACAGGAACTCTCATTCACGCCCAATGGCGTCACCCCGGGTAACTCTGCGGTCATCTGGCGATTTTGCACCATGGACGACCATTGGAAGGTGTCCCTTTGCCCGTTTTTCCTTTCCATCGAAACCGCCCAATACACGAGTCGCGCAGACTTTTTCGAGCGTTTCAGTTTTCTGTTGTCCCAACTGGACAAGCACTTTTCGCCGGCCATTGTCGAGCGACTGGGAGTCCGCTACATCGACCGTGTGAAGGACCCGGAACTGAAAGAGATTGAGGAAATGGTGCGCCCTGAGATGTTGGGGATCCTGCCCTCCTCCATGCGACAAGAGATTGTTCACCAGATCTCTGACTGCCTCTTGCGGCCTGCAGAAGCGGACAGTTCGATCGTCGCACGATGGGGCAAGATCCCTGAAAACATCACGGTGGACCCTGGCGCCATCGAAGTCCTTGACGTGCCGAGCTGGATCCTGGATCTGGATATGTTCAGCACGGCTCCCATGCCATTTGAGACATCCGACATCATTGAAAGGTCACACCTCTTTGCCCGGCGGATCTATGCCGTGTTCCGATGGGCGGTGACCGATCATTTTCTGAAGGTGTATGGAGGTGACAAATGAATGTTCACGCCGTTCAACGTGACTATGATTCCACCTCCAGCGGCGTCAGCGTCGCTGAGCTCTCTGCCTGGTTGCAACGTACGACTGCGGGGTCCGGCCAGACCGGCTCCATCCTCATCTGTTCCCCTCCAACGGCGGTGAGCCCCCTGAGTTCAGAAGATCAGGAGGAGGTCCCCGCCGGGCAGACCACC
>PHBF01000179.1 GCA_002841905.1 Deltaproteobacteria bacterium HGW-Deltaproteobacteria-17 | reverse complement strand
GTCGCGGCCCAAAGCGTCGCGCCACCTTCCACAACACCCGCCACGACACCTACGACACCCGCCGAGGCGCCGGAGAGCGGGTCGGAGTTCGTGACGAATCTGACGAAGACGCAGCCCCGGGTCTACGGCGAAAAAGACCTGGACGCCGTGACGGCGGCGTGGGGTTCGGTCCGGGGGGATCGCGGCTACACGGCCGCCGGCGACGCGAACAACGACGGCGTGGTGAACTTTTCGGACAACACCTTCATCCTCAGCAACTGGGGGCAGCCCGTCTCCACGGATCGGGACGCGACTCCCGTTTCTGGGGCCGAGGCTTCGGCTGTCGCAGGGGACGTCCCGCCCGAAGACACGACGTTCCGGGGGGCCTTGGCCTTCCGGGCCGGGGTGGTGAGGCCAGATTCCATGGGCAGCGTGTCGGGGTCCTGGGTGGCGGCCACCACGGGTGAACCGGCCTTGATCCGCACCTTCTTCGGGGCCGGGGCCTCCGCCGCGTGGGCCTCCGCCGCCTCGTCTTCGGCGTCATCGGCCGCTTCCTCTTCCGCTGGCTCGTCCTCCTCGAGGGGCTCCCAGGAGAACAGGCTGACGAAGAAGCGGCCGATCCCGGTGAACAGGCGTCCCAGGCGGACGAAGAGGGCCTGGGTGCCCTCCACGAGCCCCACGATGGCCCTGGCGGGGCTGCTCTGGGTCGCCAGCATCAGGAACAGCAGGAGCCCCATGACGAAGAAGATGAACGTGCCCGCTTTGGACAGCAGGGAGATGCCCAGGGCACCGAGGAGCTCGCCGGTCTTGCCGCCCGCACCCATGCCCTGGAGCCGGTACCTGGAAAAAATCAAGGAAAAAAGGACCGTCCCGCACAGCGTGGCGCCGGTGTAGCCGAGCCAGAGCCGGCCGTCCTTCACGGAGAACCGCCGTGAGAAGATGCCCCAGGCCACCGAGAACAGCGCGACCACCACGAGGTGGCTTCCCAGGCCCAGCAGCGAGAAGAGCCCCAGCGCGAGGGCCTGTCCAAAAGGCCCCATGAGGCGGCCGTCGCCGAACTGCAGCGAGAGGAGCGCGCCGCCCAGGAGCAAGGCGAAGCCCAGGAAGATGATCCCCCACATCTCCCGGTGGAGCTGGGGGGCTTCGGCGGCCTTCCGGGCGGGTTTTTTCCTTCTCGTCTCAGCCATTGGCGACAAATTCCTTACCTGGGCTCACATTGGACCCCATGGGGGAACTTATCATTCCTTGGGTGGAATTTCAATTTTTCAGTTCGGAGGAAGGGAAGAAGGACGGATCGACTAGTTGTGGACGCAGGGCGGGCAGGTGGAGACCACGCGGTCCTTGGTCGGGTCGGTGGCGTGGCAGTACCGGCAGGCAAAGTCCGCGCAGTCGATGAAGTTGTTGCCGTCGTTGTCGAGGCCGTCGGCGCAGGTCACGGCGTTGCCTTCGCACACGGTCACCAGCGGGCTCTTCTGGCAGGAGAAGTCACGGCAGTCGATGAAGCCGTTGCCGTCCTGGTCCACACCGTCGGAGCAGGTCGCGTCGGTGATTTCCTTGCCCTCGGCGCAGGCGGCATCGGTGTACAGGCAGTCGAAGTCGAGGCAGTCGATGAAGCCGTCGCCGTCGTTGTCGGTGCCGTCGGTGCAGTTGGACTCGATGCAGGCCGGATCGTCCTTGCAATCGAAGTCATTGCAGTCGATGAAGGTGTCGCCGTCGTCGTCGGCGCCGTCGGTGCAGTTCTGCTCGAAGGATCCGGCGCAGGCGGGATCGTTGCCGCAATCGTAGTCTTCACAGTCGGTGTAGCCGTTGCCGTCGTTGTCGATGGTGTCGGTGCAGTTGGTCTCGACGCAGGCGGTCAGGTCGGGGTGGCCGAAGCAGGAGGGATCCTCGCAGTCGGTCAGGCCGTCCTCGTCGTTGTCGATGGTGTCGCCGCACAGCTCGTCGGTGTTCTCGGACTTGGACGGGCACGCCGCGTTGCCGGTGCAGGCGAAGTCGTCGCAGTCGGTGAAGCCGTTGCCGTCGTCGTCGATCTCGTTGTCGCAGATCTCGTCGACGATCTCGGCGCAGTCGCTGTCATTGGCGGCGATCTCGATGTCGGAGGCCGAGCGGACCAGCAGGTAGTAGTCGAAGAAATAGGTGACCACACCGGACAGGCGGGACAGGCAGACGCCCTCGGTGACCGTGGACAGATCCATCAGGTCGTCCTGGGCCTTGGTGGAGCCGAACAGGTTCACTTCCAGCCGGCCGTCACGCTCGGTGATGGTGGACACGCGGACGTTGGTCAGCCGCACCAGGACGCCTTCCCACTTCTCGCCGGTGGCGACGCTGTTCAGATCCGAGGCGGTGATTTCCGTGGGGGTCAGCGGCGTGCCAGCGCCCAGCACCGTCACGGAGGCCTCGGTGATCTCGGTCAGGGGATCATCGAACAGGGGCTCGTTGGTGTTGGGATCGAGGTAGGAATACTCCATCTTGCGGCCGTGGACGGTCACGAGGTCGCCGACCTGCAGCTCGGTCCACCAGGTGCTCGTGGTGTCGGTGTTGTACACCTGCACGCCGGAGAAGGGGCCGCCGTTGGCTTCGGAGATCCAGAAGGAGCCGGTCCGGTCGCCGTACTTGTCCACCGCGGTCACGATCTTGTTGGTCAGGATGACCTCGTCCCCGTCCTGGACGAAGTACTGGTTGGAGGCATCCTGCACCATGTAGATGGTGTCGCCGTTGTTGGTGTTGTTGATGTTGTTGTTGTTGTTGTTCGGGTTGGTCTTCTTGTCTTCACGACATCCGGCGAACGCAAACAGGGCAACCATTAAGAAAAGTGTGATCTTACGCATGAAAAACCTCCTGAAGAGCCGAACTCGGCCCCCGTGTGTATAGCACCATTCCTTGACGAAAACAGGGGTGAAAGTGGGGAAGAACCGAAAAAGAGAGAACTAGTCTTTCTTCTCTTCGGTCTTTTCTTCTACCGGAGCGGCCTTCTTCTGGACGCCGATGATCTCGATCATGGCCATCGGGGCGTTGTCACCACGGCGATTGCCGGCCTTGATGATGCGGGTGTAGCCGCCCTGTCCGGGGCGCTGGAGCATCTGGGGGGCGATCTCGCGGAACAGGCGGGTCAGCAGGATGCGGTCGGGCACCATGCGGCGGGCCATGCGGTAGTGATGCAGCACACGGATGCGCTGCTCCATGGTCAGTTGGTCCTGCGGCATGGTCACCAGCTCGCCCAGCGAGGTGCCCCAGGTGATGGTTTTTTCCACGAACGACCGAAGCTCCTTGGCTTTCGGAAGCGTGGTGAGAATGCGACCGTGCTCGATCAGCGAGCTCACCATGTTGATGTACATGGCTTTGCGGTGCGAGGAGTTTCTTCCCAGTCTGCGTCCACTATGACGGTGTCTCATCGAATTACCTCAACTCTTTCTGCAAGGATACTACTTCTTGCTTCCACCGGGCTGCTTGGGCGGCGGGCCGTCCACCGGCCACCAGTCGATCTTCATACCCAGCGAAAGTCCCATCTCGGCCAGAATCTCCTTGATTTCCTTCAGGGATTTGCGACCGAAATTCTTGGTTTTCAACATCTCGGTCTCGCTCTTCTGCACGAGCTGGCCGATGTACTTGATGTTCGCGTTCTGCAGGCAGTTCGCCGAACGCACCGACAGTTCCAGTTCGTCGACGGAGCGGAACAGGTACTGGTTGATCTCGGAATCCGGTCCGGACTCGGAAGACTCAATCGGCTCATCCTGCTCGTCGAACGAGATGAAGATCTGGAGATGCTCCTTGATGATCTTGGCCGAATAGGCCAGGGCATCCTTGGGCTCCACGGTGCCGTTGGTCCAGATCTCCATGGTCAACTTGTCATAGTCCGTACGCTGACCGACGCGGGCGTTGGTCACCGTGTAGTTCACCTTGATGATGGGGGAATAGAGGGCGTCCACCGGGATCGAACCCACACCCAGCACGTCGTCCTTGTGCACGTCGGCGGGGATGTAACCGCGCCCGGAACGCACCGAGATCTCCATGCGGAGGCGTCCGCCGTCGGAGAGCGTGCAGATGTAGTGCGCCGGATTCAGGATCTCGATGTTGTCCACCAGCTGGATGTCGGAGGCCGTCACCACGCCGGGACCCTTGACATCCAGGATCAACTGGACCGCCTTGGGGTTGGGCTTCTTGATGACGACGCCCTTGAGGTTCAGGATGATCTCGGCGACGTCTTCGACCACGTTGGGAATCGTGGTGAACTCGTGGAGAACATTGTGAATCTTCACGGCGGTGATCGAGGCGCCCTGCAGCGAGGACAGCATCACGCGCCGCAGGCTGTTGCCCATGGTGATGCCGAAGCCGCGCTCCAGCGGCTCGCATGTGAACTTGCCGTAAACCGCGGACCGGGTGTCGTCGTCGATGCGGACCGACACCGGCTTGATCAGTTCACGCCAGTTGCGCGCCGTCCAGGTATAAATCATCTGTTCCTTGCCAGCCATCTTTTCCTCCATCTCCGGGTACCACTCCTTCTGCAGCAGGAACCACTCCCGGAAATGCTCAAACCGTACACTGCAGGCACACGGTGAAAAATACAATCAAATCAAAGCCTTCGGAGAGATCACTCCCAACCGAAGGCAGAACTCATCCCCGTGTGGAGAGATCCACGGAGAGTATCAGACAAAAGCCTGGTGTTTTCCTGGGCCGAAGGCACACGGAAAACACCGAGCGGCTGAGGCGCCCGCTTGAACGCCGAGCCTCAGCTGAAACGCACCTCAGACGCGACGGCGCTTCGGAGGACGGCAGCCGTTGTGCGGGATCGGCGTGACGTCGCGAATCGAGGAGATGCGCAGGCCCGACTGGGCCACCGCGCGCAGGGCGCTCTCGCGTCCGGCGCCGGGTCCACGCAGGAACACGACCACGCTCTTCATGCCGTGCTCGACGGCCTTCTTGGCGGCGTCCTCACCGGTCATCTGGGCGGCGAACGGCGTGGACTTGCGGGAGCCCTTGAAGCGGAGACCGGCCGAAGACCAAGAGATCACGTTGCCGGTCATGTCGGTGATGGTCACGATCGTGTTGTTGAACGTCGACACGATGTGCGCCACACCGCTGATGACGTTCTTCTTGACTTTCTTCTTGCCTACTTTTTTACGCGGAGCTCCCATTATTTACCTGCCTTTTGCTTCTTGCCGACGGTGGCGCGACGGGGACCCTTCCGGGTGCGTGCATTGGTGTGGGTCCGCTGTCCGTGGACAGGAAGACCACGCATGTGGCGCACTCCGCGATAACACTTCAGATCCATGAGGCGCTTGATGTTCATGTTGATCTCGCGCCTGAGATCTCCTTCGACCTTGTAGCTGGCATCCAGAATTTCACGGATCCGCTTGATTTCGTCTTCGTTCAGTTCGTCCGAATTGGTGGCGAAGTCGACAGCGGCGGCACTCAGGATGTCATGAGCGGTTTTGCGACCAATTCCATAAATGTAAGTCAAAGCGATCTCCATACGCTTGTTGCGCGGAAGATCGACACCGGCGATACGCGGCATGATGGTACTCCTCCTCCAAACAGTTCCTAAAACTGGTTATCCCTGACGTTGCTTGTGCCTGGGGTCTTCGCAAATGACGCGCACAACGCCCTTGCGTTTGATGATCTTGCATTTCTCACAGATTTTTTTGATGGATGCACGCACTTTCATCTTCCCTTACTCCTCATCGCCGGCTCAGCACCAGCGGTTCGCCGTCCGTGACGGCGACACTATGTTCAAAATGACAGGCCAGCTTGCGGTCGCGAGTCACGACGGTCCAGCCATCATCCAAAATCGAAACCTTCCAGGTACCTTCACACAGCATCGGCTCGATCGCGAGGACCAGTCCGGGCTGCAGCAGCAGGCCCCTTCCGGGAGGACCCAGGTTCGGCACCTGCGGGGGTTCGTGCATCTCCTGCCCGATCCCGTGGCCGACGAAGTCGCGGACAACCTGATATCCTGCGGCTTCGGCATATCGTTGGACCGCGTCGCCGACATCGGACACCCGGTTGCCGGGCACCATCTTGGCGATCGCCAGCTCCAGCGACTCTTCCGTGGTCCGGATCAGGTGGGCGGCTTTCTCGCTCACCTTGCCGATGGCATAGGTCCGGGCGGCGTCTCCACAATAACCGTCGTAGAAAATGCCGCAGTCCACGCTGAGAATGTCGCCCTCCTCCAGGATCTCCCGCCGGTCCGGTATTCCGTGCACCACCTTCTCGTTGCGAGAGGTGCACAGCACCGCGGGATACGGCACCATGTCGGGCGAAGGCTGATAATTCAGAAACGCCGAACGGGCACCGGCCTTGTGGATATAGGAGCGGGCGGCCTCC
>PHBF01000178.1 GCA_002841905.1 Deltaproteobacteria bacterium HGW-Deltaproteobacteria-17 | reverse complement strand
AGAAGTTGTACAGCACCTCGTACGCGGCGAAGAGATAGCAGATCGCGACGCCGTGGTTGTTGCGGTGCGCGCGGTCCTCCCGGGCCCACTCCCAGCGCGTGCCCATGCTCTTGCGGCAGGCCTCGATCTCGGCGGACTTCTTGGCGTTGATGAAGAAGTCGGCGCGGTAGAAGTCGGCCGCGAACGTCTCGCGATCGAGCTTGAGGTATTCCTCGACGTCGCGCATCAGCAGGCCGTGGATCTCCTCGGCGGAGCGCTTGTCCCACAGGTGGTTGATCGTCCGCTCCAGGCGGGTGCGCAGGAAGCCCTGGGGGGCGATGACGTGGTCGATGCGCATCAATTGGATGCCCAGGATCTCGAACGCGAAGCCGGACCAGCGCTTGGACATGTAGTATTCGGACGCGCGCCTGGCCTCCGAGAGGGCCTCGCCGAACACCTGCCAGGCCCGCTCCACCTGCTCCTCCGGCAGCCGCGTGACCTGCTTGTCGCGCAGGGGCACCGCGCCGAACTTGGTGACGTACTCGTCGTCGAAGGTGTCGCCGTTGATGCAGATCTCGAACAGCACGCGGTACATCTTGTTGGGCTCGGCCAGGGCCAGCGGGCACCGGAACTCGAACGTCAGGCCGTCGTCCCGGAGCACCAGGCGAGGCAGCGTGAGCGTCCCCGTGTTCAGTTCGAGCACCTGGCGCAGCAGCGGCGCGCGGCGGTCCGGCGGGAGCTTCACGAACGGGGCCGTGATCTCGAGCTGTCCCTCTGGCGTGATGCGGATCTCCACCACGATCGAGCCATGGGGGATGACCCAGTGGTTGGGCGAGGTCTCGCACGCGACGGCGGCCTCCTCGTTGACGTAGCGCAGGAACGTGCGGAAGGACTCCTCGTGCTTTCCGGCCTCGAAGAGCTGGACCGCGGGCGGGAAGAGCTCGCGTTTGAGTTTGACCTCGTATTCGACCACCGGCGGCACATATTGGGGGCACAGATCCATGGGTCCACTCCTTTGGGTTTGTGTTGAACAGGCACAGACGGGCGGCGGAACGGGTCCGTCGCCGGATGTCAGTATTTCCCGTCAGGGGGGCCGTTGTCAATGGTGAAGCCGTCCCAGCATGTGTAGTTGAAATAAATGATTTCAAGATGTACTTCGCTCAGGTATAATGACCGTCAAGGATGTCGCCATGCTGAAAACAATCGTAATTCCGATGTTTTTTCTGGTTTTTTCTGGATGGATGGTCCTCAGTTGCGACGATGGCAGCGGGGAGACGCGAAGTGTCTGTGGCAATGGCGTCCTGGAAAACGGCGAATGGTGTGACCTTGATCAATTCGGGGACACGACCTGCGTGAGCCTGGGCTTCGACGCGGGGGACCTGACCTGCTCGGCCACCTGCGAGCCGGTGACCTCCGGGTGCAGGGCCTGCGGAAACCAACGACTGGATCCGGGGGAGGCCTGCGAGGTCACCCTGGGGGACCGTTCCTGTCTCGCGGCCGGGTTTTTGCTCGGGATCGCCTCCTGCACGGAGCAATGCACGCTGGAGACCTCCGGCTGTGAGGTGCCCCTGGCCTGCGGCAACGGGGTCCTCGACCCCGGGGAAACCTGTGACCTGACCGCTGAAGACGGCGGTGTTCCGCCCGGGTTCACCTGCGAGGCTGCAGGGCTGCTCCCTGGCGTGGTCGTCTGCGATGAACACTGCCAGCTCGATTACATCGGCTGCAGCCAGCCCGAGGGACCGTGCGGCGACGGGCTCCTCGACGGGGGGGAGCAGTGCGAAGACCGTGATCTCGGCGGCAAGACCTGCGAGGACCGCTTCTTCTTCGGCGGCGGCACGCTGCGCTGCTACCCCGACTGCACCTTCGACACGAGCGCCTGCTCGCCCGTGCGGGAGGGCACGACCGGTGGCGAGCCCTGCGAGGTCGGACTGCCCTGCTATCCTGCCGATTTCTCGCTGATTCTCGAGAACGGGCTGATGCCCCATGTGTGTGTGAATCCCCATGCGGAATTCAGCCCGCTCGCCGTGGCCACCTGCTTCCCGGCCTGCGAGCGTCACGCCGATTGTCCGCTGGGCCGGGTCTGCCTCGAGAGCGACGGGGTCAACTATTGCGGCTGGCAGTCCTGTGACACGCCCGGCGAGGCCTGCACGCTGATGAGCGGCCTTCCGGGCTTCTGCGGCGCCTACCACACGTGCATGGTCGCCGGCGTGCGTGAGTTCGGCCAGGAGTGCGTCGTGTACGAGAACGTCGTCAAGGAGACGGGCTTCCCCGTCTTCAACTTCCAGTACAACCCGCTGGGTCTGTGCGCCCGGGGGACCTGCGTGCCCTTCGACGATCCGCCCAACAGTCCCTACGGGACCTGCGGCGCGCCCCCGTGCGACGCCATGGGTGTGCTGGCCGGCACCGCGCCCGACTCCTGTCCGCCGATGTACAACTGCATGAACACCTCCGTGGTCCAGATCCGGTCGTCGACTCCCGATCTTCCCAGCCGCACGCCGGATCGGGGCGATTGTCTTCCCATGATCGACGGGCTCGTGGAAAACCAGGCGGGCCAGATGGCCTGCAACGTCGTCACGCAGCGGATGACCTACCAGGATCTTCCCTGTCCGGAGGGCCACCTGTGCGTGCCGCCGATCGTCCCTGACTCCCAGTTCCCGGGCAGTTTGTTTGGCAACTGTGAGCGGCCCTCTGGGACGCCGCTGTCGCTGGGCGTCCGTTGCTCGGCGAACCTGCAGTGCGGCGCCGGTGCGGCCTGCGTGATGTCGGACCCGTTCGCCACGATCGAGCTCACCGATTACCCCAAGGCCTGTCGTCGTGCCTGCGACGCGGCCGTGTTCGAGAACAACCCTGCCTGCGCCGATCTGCCCGAGGGCACCGCCTGGGTCTGTCTGAGCGTCACGCGCTTCTTCACGCAGGATCACGGCCTGACCTGGACGGACCCGGACGACCCGGAGAACGTCGAGGTG
The DNA here is from genome assembly GCA_002841905.1 of Deltaproteobacteria bacterium HGW-Deltaproteobacteria-17. Taxonomy (GTDB): domain Bacteria; phylum Myxococcota_A; class Polyangia; order HGW-17; family HGW-17; genus HGW-17. The sequence continues at coordinate 3,365 of PHBF01000178.1, read as the reverse complement.
CTCGACCCCTCGCCACTTGGCTTCTGTGTGCCGGATCGCGTGGTCGGGAAGTAGCCCGCCGAGGGCCCGGGGCGTCGTTACTCCAGCCAGCCGCCGCCGAGGATGACGATCCATTCGGCGGAGCTCCCGTCGAAGGGCAGGGTGCGGGGGTAGAGCAGGACCGTCGCGTCGAACACGTAGCCTCCCTGCCAGAAGCCCTCCAGCAGCGCGGTGTCCTTGACCACGGCCAGGGGCGCGTACCAGTCGGCCTCGGTCAGCGGCGCCGCGTGATCCGAGAGGTCGAAGCCGCGGGTCGACGGGATGCGCCCCGAGGGGGGGCAGGCCTCGGCCAGCAGGTCCGCGTCGCGCCAGGTGGAAGGCCACGTCAGATCGCCGGCCGCGTCGCTTCCCCAGGTGCCGCCGAACACCACCAGGCCGTTGAGGCCGCTGACGAGCGCTGCGGCCCCGCCTTCCTCGTAGAAGACCCAGTTGTCGCCGTGATCGTCGGGGTTCACCAGGACCGCCCCGGTGCTGATCCCGGTGTCACGCTCGGCCGCGGTCCGGGCGCCGGCCTCGTCCATTCCGGTATAGCCCCCGCAGAAGAGCTGGAACCCGAGGATCTCGAGGGTGGCATAGTCCAGCCGCACCGTGGCCGAACAGGAGGCTCCCGCGGTTCCGTACATCTCGGTGGTCAGGGCGTCGGCCGCGGTCTCGCAGGCCAAGGAGCCGCCCGTGCAGCTCCCGAACACGAACGTGCAGTCGGTCCAGCAGCCCAGCTCGCCGCCCGTGAAGTTGAAGTCGGCGCAGGTCTTCCCGTTGAGGTTGGCGCCGTCGCACTCCTCGAGACCGGTGACCGCCCCGTCCCCGCAGCCCTCGACCACGCACGCCGGATCGTCGGTGCAGTCGGCGTCGTCGCAGTCGGTCTGACCGTCGCCGTCGTCGTCGAGCTGATTGTCACACACCTCCGGGAGGGTCGTGTTGTTGAGATTGTTGAGGTTGTTGAGGTTGTTGGTGTTGTTGGTGTTGTTGGCGGTGCCCCCGTCGTCGCACGACAGGAACATGCAGGAAAACACCAGCAGGAGGAGGATCGGCAGCCATCGACAGGTTTTCATGGAAAGGACTCCTTCGTCGCGAGGTCCTGATTCATAGCAGGTTTGGTCGTTTTTGCCATCCTCCGGAACAGGCCGTTTGGACTTTTTGACGGAGGCTGCTACATTGGCGGAGACCCGACACCCGGAATCTGGCGCCGGTCGTCCCTGGGATGAGGGCCGCCTCAGGAGTTCTCCCATGCTGAAAAGACACCTTCGTCCGATGCCCGCCGGGGTTCTCTCCGCGGGTGTGTTTCTCCTCGGCCTGTTCGCCTGCTCGACAGGCTCCACGAGCACCTATTACGTCAACACCGGGGTGAGCGGCGCCCTCCCCGTGCAGTCCGGCTGCTCCGGCCCCAGGGCGTTTCCTCCCGGGTCGTTCACCGTGGACGGGAGCCTCCGGTATTTCCAGAACAAGCGGCCCGGGCGGCTCACCCTGCGCTGTGCCGGAGACACCCTCGAGGTGATCGCCCGTCCCTTTGTCACCATGAAGATCGAGGGTCCCTTTGATGTGGGCCTAAATCAAATATTTTATGTCTCCCTCGAGATCCGGGACAAGCAAGGGGAGACGCTGCTCATGGGGAGCTCCCCCGAGGTCGTCTGGAGTTTCGGCGCACCGCTGCGGGACGCCGGACGGAGCGACTCCGTCTTCGCCTCCTTCGACCACGCCTCGGTGCGGGTGATCGCCGACGCCAGGGGCACCGGGTCCATCACGGCAACCTACCAGGGACGACGCATCACCAAAAAGATCACCATCCGCTGACCCTGCTCCGTCCCGCGCAGGATCCGGCACGAGCACCCCCTTGACAACTCGGACGCACCATGACAAAGGTTCGTGGCTTGCATTCCCATGGAGGTCTGAAGATGCGTTTCCGTTCTCTCATCGGTCTCTCGAATTGGACTCTTTACCTGGTCGCCCTCGTCGCTGTCGTCTGGCTGGTCGCCTGCGGAGGAACCGACGATCCGGGGTGCGTCTTTGGCAAGGTGGAGTCCTGTCCCTGCATCGGCGGTGGGCAGGGTGTCCAGGTTTGTATGGAAAACCACACCTGGGGCGCCTGTGACTGCGGGGAGGAGAACCCCGACGGCGGTGTGGACGGGGACGTCGAGGCCGACGCGGACGCCGGGGCCGACGCCGACGCGGGGCCCGACGGGGACCTCCCGCCCGGCTCGTGCGACGGACCGGAGGTCTGTCAGACGCCCATGGCCTGTGTGGGCGGTGGTTGCGTGGCGCCTGTCTCCGACCTGCAGGACTACGTGACCGCCGCGTCCGCGCGCTGCACCGCCTGGGTCTGGACCATCCAGCTCCCGGCCTTTTTCCCCGGAGACGATCGCTGCTGTTTTGACTTCGACGGCAACGGGGTGCCCGATGACGCCTACGGATCCGTGCTGGAACTGATGGGCACCATGCAGGGCGGGACGTGGTCCCCGGAGGACATGCTGCAGGACTCGATCAGGTCCTTCTCTCAGTTGCTGGTCCTGGATTGGGTCGTGCTCCCCCAGACCGGGGACGGGGACGTGAGGATCTCCGTCTTCACAGGCGCGCCCAACGCCGACGGCAGCGCGGGAACGGCCGATCCGGATCAATGGAAGAGCGGCCTGGGGACAGCCTTCCTGGACCCCGCCGCCTTCGGCACCCACGGCGCCCGCTGGCAGGTCAACCAGGCCCAGGTCGTGGATCATGTCGTGGCCGGCGCGGGCGGCCCCCTGCGCCTTTGGTTGCCGGGACTCTTCGGCGACGGACTGCAGCCCACGGATCTCTACGACGTGCGCCTCCAGGTCACGCTGCCCGCGGACCCGCCGGGTTGCCGCGGCGCCTTCTCCGAGGACACGCTGGTGGTGGTGGATGGCGGCGGGGATTACGTGGCCGGCGGCATGATGCTCGGAGGGCTCATCCGTTTCGAGGACGCCATGTCCTCGCTGGACGGCGCCCTGCGCACCTGCGCCTGCGCCGGCGTGGATCCGGACCAGCCGGTGGTGGTGTGGGAGGTGACCTCCGAGCGGCTGACGGCCATCTGCAACGAGGCGAACTTTCCCGGGGACGGCAGCGCCTGCACGGAGCTCGACGACCCCATCTGCGTCTCGGCGCAGGAGCGTTGCAACTACATGAACATCCTGCCGCAATTGTTCGACGTGGACCTGGACGGGGACGGCGTCGATGAGGCCATGTCCGTGGGCCTGCGTCTGGGCTTCTCCGGCGTCGCCCTCGGCGGCCTGATGAACTGACGTCTTTGGATGATCTTGCCAACGTGACAACCCCGGTCACTCCCAAAATTGGATGACAAGGGGGCCCGGGTCAGC
>PHBF01000177.1 GCA_002841905.1 Deltaproteobacteria bacterium HGW-Deltaproteobacteria-17 | reverse complement strand
CCGGCGGCCTCGCCTACACCGCCATCACCGTCTACGCCACCCACGCGTGCGCCACCACCACCTCGGGCGTGCTGTACTGCTGGGGCGCCAACGACGACGGCCAGCTCGGCCGCGCCGGCGCCGCCAGCAACGTCCCCGTGCAGGCCACCCTGGCACCGGGCGCCTTCGCAGTGGAGGCCGGCACGGTGGGCACCTGCGCGATCACCACGCCTGGCAGGCTGTGGTGCTGGGGGCTCAACGACTTCGGCCAGCTGGGCGGCGGTCCAACCCTCGGGACCGGGCCGTTCTCCACGCCGTTGCCCGTGGTATCCCCTTGAGTATTATAATAATTTATAAATATTAATATTACGGCTGGATGTTGTAGACGATGGTCACGACGACCTTGGCGATCTTGTTGATCGTGGATTTGTCGTAGACGCCGCCGTAGTCGTCGCTGTCCGAGGAGGCGCCCTCGGCCAGGATGTAGAACGCCCCCTGGGAGGCCGAGCGCATGACGCCTACCTTCACGCCGTCCTGCCGCACGAACTCCTCGGCCCGCTTGCGGGCGTTGGCCGTGGCATCGGCGATCAGCGACATCTTGATCTCCTCGAGGTTGCCCACCAGGAACAGGGGGTCGCCGGCCGTGATGGGGTGCCCCTCGGACTGGACCGCCAGAATGTTCTTGTTCGCCTTGACGATGCGTTCCAGGTCTTTGGTCACGATCGTCACGCTCTGGGAGCCCTCGAAGCCCTGCTGCTCCTGCTTCTGGCCGCCGTTCTCGAGGTAGACCGTCACCATGTGCGGTGTCACGGTCTCGTCGCTCTCCTTCCACGTCGCCTTGTCGATGCCCTCCTTGGTCAGGAACGCGTCCACCACCGGGCGCACCGAGCGTAGTTTGCTCAGCGCCGCGCCGAAGGTGGGCTCCACGACCGAGATGTTGAGGGTCCACTCGACGCTGTCGGCCTTGACCTGCTTGACCGCCAGGCCCTTCACCGTGATCTGCGTCGCCTGGGGCTTGTTCGACACGGCCTTCCGCGCTTGCGTGCCCAGGATGAATGCCGCCCCGGACATACCCATGGCCAGCAGGCCTCCGAGGATCGCCATCGCGATGATCGATTTCTTTTCCATGATAATCCCTGTGCCCTTTCTGTTGAAATGTTCTTTTCAACCGGCAGCTTCGGCGCATGAAGCTCCACCCGGAAGTATCCATGGAACGGTCGGGGATGTCAAAAGATAAGTCGATGCCTGGGGGCGGCCCAGGCGGGGATCAGGGCGAGAACGGGCTGCAGGAGACCGCGGGACATCCGGTGACGTCGGTCCGGTCGTCGAAGATCTCCACGTCGCAGGTGGGGGAAATCTGGGCGTTGTTGCCGCCTGCCCCACCGAGGCCGATGCTGGCGCACGCGAACGCCGCGGGGATGTCCAGGCCCTCCCCGATGGCGGCGAAGAACCGGATCCCGAAGCAGTTGTTCGCCCATTCCATGTGGATCTTGTCGGCCGAGGTCACGATGCAGCGGTCCGCACCCGCCAGATGATCGATGAAATATCCGCTGTAGCAGGACTCGACCAGGACGAACAGATCCCGGGACTCGAGCCTGGCCACCTCCACCGCGAGGTCGTCGGAGTCGAGCTCGCCGAGGTTGTGGGCTTCGGAATAGAGCCCGCCGGTGTTGTACGCCGGATCCTTCTCGGAGCTCAGGTTGGTGCGGCTGAAGCCGGACTTGAGCACGCCGTGGCCGCGGAAGATCAGGACGACCCGGTCGTTGGCGTTTTCGCGGGCATCCAGCTGGGCCAGTGCGCCTTCCCAGTCGTCATGGTTGGCGTACGTGGTCACCTGGTATCCCTCCTCGTCCGTGAGCTGGCTCCGGAAATTCTCCATGTTCTGCGGGAACAGGTAGTCGTCGGCCTGGAAGATGACCGCAAGCCGCCGGATCTGGTCCAGCAGCAGGGTCTGTCCCTTGTAAATCCCCTTGCCGGTGTAGGTCTTCTGGGCGGTCACCTCGCCGTCGGTCACGTACATCCGCCACTGGGGCGTGTCCGTCCCGGTGTAGAGCGAGGAGATCACGAACTGGCCGTTGAGGTTGGTGACGCTGCTGGCCACGTTCAGCCACAGCGGCCAGAGGGGGTGCTTCCGCTGCAGGCGGACCACCGAGCCTGGAAGGACAACTGAATCCTGATCGACCACGCGCCCGGTCACGTACAATCCGTTGTACGTGAACTGAGCCTGGGCGGGGGCCGCCGTCATTAGGGCCAGGGCGATGAGAGAAATAGACAAGACAAAGCGCAAACGCATGAGTGACTCCTGTGTTTTCTTTCCATGAAGGGATCGAGTCCGAGGGTGCAATCCTTGCACCGACCGATGAAGCCCGTCTATCCCAGGGAGCGGAGCTTGTCAAACATATTGGTGAAGGCCGTCCGATGATGATATTGTACTTTTTTGATTAACTGCCGGACTTTGATGGGGAAATTGGATAATGTTTTGCTTGCACATGGACTGAACCGGTGTCATTTTTATTTTGATGATCGAGCAAGTGAGGCGCCACCCATGAGCAGACCGTTCATGTTCATCGTTGTCATTTTGGTCGCATTGAGCGTGGGGAACACGGCCTGCGAACTCCTGGGGCTGCAAGAGGACGACTGCGGCAATGGCGTGCTTGACGAGGGAGAGCAATGCGACGGCAAGGTGGTTCACCCGAGCCTCAGCGCCAGCGCCAACTGTCGTTTTTATGGTGGACGGGATGCGGACATCCCGTGCACCTCCTCCTGTGAATTGGACTTCGAAGCCTGTCAGCGATTCGGGACCTGTGGAGACGGTCAGGTCCAGTTCTTTTTCGAGGAATGCGACACGTTGGTGCCTGACGGGATGGGGTGTCCGACCTACCTGGGCTACTACAGCGGCGAGCTGCTCTGCTCGGTCGATTGCAGGTTGGACTACGCCCTTTGCGCGTTTTGCGGCGACAACATGGTTTCCCCCGAGCACGGGGAGGTGTGTGACACGCAGTCACCGCGGCGGTGCTCCGATCTCGGCTACGGCAGCGGCCTGTATCATTGTGTCGACTGCAGCGCGCTTGATGTCTCCGCCTGCGATCCCGCCCGCTACCAGTCCTACGGCAGCTTTCACCGCGTCACGACGGCGGTCTCCGACGGTGCCGGCGGCTTCTGGCGCGCTGGCTTCGTCACGGGCGGCATCGCCGGCGGCTTCGTCAACGCGCAGGCCGACTGTCCGGCGAAGTTCAATGCCCTGGCGGCGGACCACACCACCCGGTTCCTCTCAGCCACCTGGGACCCCACGCTTTGGATCAGCGACTGTCATGATTTGTTTCTCCAGAGATTCGACGGTGCCCTCCACCTGCTGGCCACCACCCAGTTCGGCACGCTCGGCGCCGACATCCCCGCCTTCGTCCTGGCGGCGCCCGACGGACGCGTCGGTGTGTTCGCCTGGCACGTGCTGGGGCCGTTGAAACGTGACGGCGTCCGGGTGGCCGTGCGCATGCACGTCTTCGACGCGGCGGGACGGGCCCTTCGGGTCAAGGACCTGCACAACATGGTCTTTCCCCTCGAAAACATGTCCCGTCTGATGGTGCAGGCGGGCATGATCGGGTCGACCTGGCATCTGCTCCTGGATCTCCGACCGGTCGACCCCCTCCCGAGGTTGGCCATCTTTTCGGGGGGATTCGACGACGAGCCCGTGACGGAATCCATCCTTGATCCGGAGACGCTGCATCCCGGGGTCAAGGTTTTTTCGATGGAGGTGGGCTCGTCGGGCTGGTTCGGTGACGGCGCGTTCCTGGTGTCGTTACGCACTCGGTTCATGGCGCCCGAAGGTGAGACCAAGCCCGAAAATGTCACGCTCCTGCGGCTCCAGCCGGGGAGCGGGGCCTGCACAGTCCCGTGGATCCGGACGTTCGACAAGACCTCCAGGCTTCTCTTCTCCGAACCCGAGTCCCCGGGCCGAATATGGGTTTTCGAGGACCGCAGTGACATTCATGAACCCTCCCGCGAATGGCGAATCACCGCGGAAGGGGCCGAGAACATTGTCGGCGATTTCCGAACGCAGTTCAGCGACAAACCGCTCCATGCCTTCCATCACGACGATCAATGGCTGTTGTCGGGCAAGGGGCCCCCGGGCGTCACCATTGAATGGGTGCCTGCCTGCACCGGTTTCTGTGAGGATACAGCCTGGCAGGTGGTCTCCACCCGTGTCTCCTATCCCTCGGTGGGGCGGGGATGGAACTCTGGCGTCTCGCCGCCGGGGAGCCTGCTCCAGGTCCGGCAGCCCGACGGGAAGTGGATCTGGACGGGGACCTTCGACCTCGACAGGACCTCAGGCCAATTCGATGTGCTCTCTTACATCATCCCGCTGCCGAATGATCCAGCTTTCTAGGAGTCTGTGAGAAACCCGCCAGCGGTACCGTACGGTGGAATAACCGCCCCGTCTCTTCGAGAACCCATCCGTCATTCTGGTTGACACGCCACCTCACATCTGTACGATGCCTGCATTCCTGGAGAATCCGCTATGACAGAAACGACCCCCGGCCCGGCATCCACCCCCGCCCAGGACGCCCCCGACGCAGTGGCGATGAAAACGGAATGGACCTATCTGGTCGGACCGGGGGCCTATTTTCCGAAGGTCAGGCTCCTCGAGGAGAGCCCGACCCGCTGGACGTTCATGCCCGAAGGGAACCACGATGCGGTGGCCTGGCTCCTGATCCTGTCGGGATCCATCCTGGTCGCGTGCATCGGTTGGATACTTTACTCGGCGGGGTTTCCCCCCGGCCTCTTCTACCGAAGCCTCCCCGGACTTTTCCTGCTTGGCCTGATCATCGGCCGCGGCGTCATCCGGTTCAGGGCCAACCGGACCGTGGTCGCCTTCGACCTCGACTCGAAGACCTGTCGACTCGGGTACCGCAGAGGCGCCGGCCTCATCGAGGAATCCGGCCAGCAGGGCCTGCTCGCCGGCATCGGGGACATCCGGGTCGTCCAGCTCCTGCACGTCGTGGATTCCCCCTGCTGCCGGAAATGCTACGAACTGAACCTCGTCCTGGACGACGACTCCCGCGTGTTCGTAGTGGGGGCGTGGCTCGCCGAGCCGCTCCACCGGGACGCGGTCCGCCTGGCAGGGTTTCTGGGCAGGCCCCTCGTGAAGGTCCCGACCCAGGCCGGCCCCGTGCGATTCGATTTTCTCCCGCGCCGGCCCCGTCCGGTCCGTCGTGGCCGTTCCCATGAAGCGCCAAAGGTGTTATGAACTGTGCGAAGAGGGGAACGCACCGATGGAATCCCGACAAGACACGCTCAACGACCTGATCGCCATGACCCGTGAGTTCTGCGAGCAGCGCGACTGGGACCAGTTCCACGCGCCCGACCAGCTGGCCGTCGGCATCGTCACGGAGGCCGCCGAGCTGCTGCAACTGTTCCGCTTCAAGTCTCTGGAGCAGTTGAAGCAGTTGTTCGAATCCCCTCAGGGGCGGGAGCGCATCTCCGACGAGCTGGCTGACGTGCTTTTCTTTGTCCTGCGCTTTGCCCAGATGAACGCCATCGACCTGCCCACGGCCATGCGGCACAAGATGGCCAAGAATGACCTCAAGTACCCGGTGGAGAAGTCCCGCGGCAGCAACCTCAAGTACGACGAGCTGGAGTAGGCGCCCGGAGCAGGCCGGCGGTGGTGCTCTGTAAAAATGAGTGAACGTTGAATCCCGAAGAACGGCTCAATGCAGAAGCCCGGGGTTCATCCGCCACGCAAAGAGCGTGAGCGCCGACGCGAAAGCCACCCACGCCAGGTAGGGGAGGAGCAACGCCGCGGCGAGCCTGCTGACCCGCCAGAACAGGGCCATGGTCGCCGCGATGAGGACCCAGAGCAGGAGGATCTCGGCGAAGGCCGCGCCGCCCTGCCGCCAGACGAAGAACAACCAGGTCCAGAGGGCGTTGGCGGCCAACTGGAGGACAAAGACGAGCAGCCCGGTCCGAGCCCCGGCAAAGCCGCGGGCCCGCCAGACCATCCACGCAGAGAGGCCCATGAGCACGTACAATACGGACCAGACCGGACCGAACAGCCAACCGGGCGGCGCCCAGGAAGGACGAACGAGCTCCCTGTAGAAGGTCCCCGCGCCTGCCGACGCGAACCCGCCCACGGCCGCAGCCGTGAACGTCAGGAGCAGCCAACCGAGCAGGCCCATGGCCTGGTGGGATTTTGAATTGGTAGGTGGATGCGACATGGGTGGTCCAACGGCTTCATGGGTGGTTCCGCGACGGACGCGGCGTGATTCGGTCTTTTCCGGATACCACGCCTCCGGCATCGATGCAAGGGCGCCACGACGGAAAGGCGGGGGGCAGAAAG
>PHBF01000176.1 GCA_002841905.1 Deltaproteobacteria bacterium HGW-Deltaproteobacteria-17 | reverse complement strand
CTCGGCCTCGGCGACCTTCGACAGGCGTGCGATGACCGCGTGGAGGCGGTCCAGGACGGCCTCCTCCCCGAGGGACAGCGTCTCCTCGGCGAAGCGGGCCGCCTCGATGATCTCCCGCAGCGACGAGATCCGCTTCCGGCGCGCGACCAGCCGGTCGTGCTCTCCCGGGGCGAGATCTGCCTCGACCAGCTCCTTGATGGTGAAACCGAGGGTCTCCCGCAGCTGGTCCCGGGTCCGCGAGAGCGTCTCGAGCTCCTCCTGCCGCGCAGCCAGTTGATCGAGCTCGCCGAGCCGTTGACCCAGATCGGCGAGGAGGAGCTCCAGGCCGGCGAAGTCGTCGAGCACCTGGAGGGCGAAGCCCGCCGACAGGAGCCGCTGGGAGTCGTGCTGGGAGGAGATCTCGATGATCAGGGGCACCACGTCCGACAGCGCGCCGGTGGTGGTCAGCCGGCCTCCGATGCGCTGCCGGCCCTTGCCGCCGGCGGCGATCACGCGCTCGAGGATGAGCGAGGCGTCGTCCAGCTGCAGGCCGTGCTCCGCGAGCTTTCCGAGGAGGCCCGGCGGGGGGTTCCCGAGGTGAAACTGGGCCTCGACCACGGCCGACGTGGCGCCCGAGCGCACGAAGTGGGCCTGGGCCCGCTCGCCGCGCAGCAGCTCCAGGGCCGAGACGATCATGCTCTTGCCCGCGCCCGTCTCACCCGTGAGCACGTTGAAGCCCGGCGAGAACTCGACGGAGGCGTCGGCGATCACGGCGAAGTCACGGATGGCCAGGAAGTCAAGCACCGTCCACCTCGCGGGCGCCCCAGGACAACTTGTGCCGCAGCACGGAGGCGAAGGAGTAGTCGTGCGGAAAGACCAGCTGCAGCGGCAGATCCGAGGTCGTGATCCAGAGGCGATCCCCCCGGCGGATGGCGCAGCCACGTCTTCCGTCCACGGTCAGGTAACTGTCCTGCCCGGTGAAGAGGGCGATCTCCGAGCTCGACGGGATGACCAGGGGACGCTGGGTGAGTTGATGCGGACAGATCGGCACCAAGGTGACCGCCTCGGTGCCGTGCTTGAGGATGGGCCCCCCTGCGGCCAGCGCATAGGCGGTCGAACCCATGGGGGTGGCCACGATCATGCCGTCGGCCTTGAGCGTGAAGAACGGCTCGCCGTCGATCTCGCAGGAGATCTCGATCAGGCGGGCGAGGGCCTCATGGTTGATGACCACGTCGTTGGCCGCGACGGTGGAGAACACGGGAAGGCCGTCGCGGAGCAGCAGCACGGAGAAGCGCATGCGCGGCATCACCGGGAGACCGCCTTCGATCGCGTCCCGGAGCACCTGCAGCGCGCTCTCGGGAGAGAACGGCGTGAGGAATCCTAGGCTCCCCATGTTCACACCGATGATCGGGATCACGCGTCGGGTCATCAGGGAGGCGGCATAGAGCAGGGTCCCGTCCCCGCCCAGGACGACCAGGGCCGATGCCTTGTCGACGAGCTCCTCGGCGGTCATGACGCTCCGGGCGCCTGGCAGGGCCATCTCGGACTCGCAGCACACGTCGTACCCCAGCTCCCGGAGTCTGCCGGTGAACAGGACTCCCTGCGCCCGCGCCTGCGGATCGTTCTGCTTGCAGACCAGCGAGATGCACGTCATGCGGGGTCGGCTCCTAGAAGGCGGCGTTCCCGGGGGTGCGGGGGAACGGGATCACGTCGCGGATGTTGCCCATCCCGGTGACGAACTGGACCATGCGCTCGAACCCCAGCCCGAAGCCGGCGTGGGGCACCGTGCCGAAGCGGCGCAGGTCAAGATACCACTCATAGGTGGAGAGCGGGAGCCCCATCTCCACGATGCGGCGCGACAGGTGCTCGAGGCGCTCCTCGCGCTGGGAGCCGCCGATGATCTCGCCCACGCGGGGCACCAGCAGGTCCATGGCCGCGACGGTCTTGCCGTCGTCGTTGCAGCGCATGTAGAAGGCCTTGATCTCCCTGGGATAGTCGATCACGAACACGGGACCCTGCACGAGCTCCTCGGCGAGGTACCGCTCATGCTCGGACTGCAGGTCCGCGCCCCAGTAGGGCTTGAACTCGAAGCGATCGGCCACCTTGACCAGGTGTTCGACAGCCTCGGTGTAGGTCATCCGGGCGAACTTGGCACCCGCGAGCTTCTGCAGCATCTCGATCTGGCCCGGCGCGATCATCTTGTCGAAGAACGCGAGATCCTCGGCGCCCTGCTCGAGCACGGCCCGCACCAGGTGCAGGATGAAGGCCTCGGCCAGGTCCATGTCGTCGTGGATGTCCGCGAACGAGATCTCGGGCTCGACCATCCAGAACTCGGCCAGGTGGCGGGAGGTGTTGGAGTTCTCGGCCCGGAACGTGGGTCCGAAGGTGTAGGAGTCGCCCATGGAGCAGGCGAAGATCTCCGCCTCGAGCTGGCCGCTGACGGTCAGCCCGGCCTTGCCGCCGAAGAAGTCCCTGGCGTAGTCGATCGCGCCGGACGGATCCCGCGGAGGGTTCTCCAGCGGCAGCGTGGTCACCTGGAACATCTCGCCGGCGCCCTCGCAGTCCGAGGTCGTGACGATCGGGGAGTGCAGCCACAGGAAGCCGCGCTGCTGGAAGAACTGGTGGATCTCGCGGGCCAGGATGTTGCGGATGCGGAACACGGCACCGAAGGTGTTCGAGCGCGTCCGCAGGTGTGCGATGTCGCGCAGGAACTCGAAGGAGTGGCGCTTCTTCTGCATCGGGAAGTCGGGGCCGCTGTCGCCGAGCACGGAAAGCTCCGTGGCGGTCAGTTCCACCGCCTGCTGTCCGGCGGGGGAGGCCGCCAGCGTGCCCGTCACCCGCACCGAGGCGCCCGTGGTGCAGCGCCCGATCTGTGGATTGGACGGGTCGATCACGACCTGCAGGGACTTCAGGCAGGAGCCGTCGTTGACCTCGAGGAACGTGACGGATTTGGAGTCGCGGCGGGTGCGGATCCAGCCGCACACGGTGAGCGTGTCTCCGACGACGGGGTTCTGGAAGAGATGGAGGATCTTGGTTCTCATGGTTTCACCGAAACGGGCAGCTTCAGCCGCCATTTTCCCTGGTGTTTTCGAAGGTGCACAGCGAACTTCGACCGATCACCGAAGGCAACCTCCAGGTACAGGTTGTCGGCGTCCTGTTCGAGGGTCTTCACGTCCGGCTCGGAGGTGGAGACATCGCGCGGGAGCACACGGATCATCAGCAGGTCCTGCGGCGGCACCACCGCCCCCAGGGCCGAGGCGCGGGCCGCCTCCTGCTCGAGGAGCAGGCGATCCTCCGGGTGCAGCAATTCATACAGCGGCCCCGCGGCGCCGACCTGGGCGTAGGCCACCGTCAGCATCGCGATCATCTTCGGGGAGGACTCCTCCCGCGGATCGGCGCAGCCCCCCGCAAACAGGATCGACGACAACCCCATCAGGATCAGGCGTACATGCATGTTTCAGCCTCCTCCGACGAAGGTGACGATCTCGACGCGATCGCCTTCGGACAGGGCCACGTTCTCATCGGACGGCACCTCTCCGTTGAGCTCGCCCACGACCAGGGAGTTCTGGTCCCTGAAGGTCCGCAGCAGGTCAAGCAGCGTGGTGCCGGAACCGATTTCGCGACTGGAGCCGTTGACGATGATTTTCATGGGGAAATCCGAAGGGTGAGCGCGGAGCGGTTAAGGCAGTTGATACAGTTCCAGGGTCTCGGAGCCGACCTGCCAGTTGGGGCTCAGGCGCATGACGCCGAGCATCTTTCCGCCCAGGTTCCAGGTGATGGTGGTCTCCTCGGCCTGCACCTGACCGAGGTCGTCGGCGCTGCCGGTCTCGGCGTTGAGGCGGAAGAAGTGCCACGCACGCTTCTCGCTCTTCTTGTACTGGAGCGTGATCGGGTTCTGGGGATGGATCGACATCGCAAAGATCACGGCCTTCTCGACGTACTGGAACGGCGCGACGGAGAAGGTGCCGAAGTCAAAGCGGCCCAACTGGAACTTCGGCGTGATGTCCTTCCACTGCAGGATGCCCTGGCCGATCTGGAAGTTGCCGTCGATGCCGTTGATCGTGGGCACGCCGCTGAGTCGCACCGGCGTCTTCAGGCGCCAGTTGCGGCTGTACCAGGCTGCATCACGGTCCCAGGCCGCGTTGTTGGAGATCAGGCCGATCTTCTGGACGGCGCCGGTCTCGAGGTCATAGAGGCCCTGGTTGTCGGGGAACTTGGAGTCCGTGGCCTTGTTGTATCCGCCGATGATCTTCACGACCGCCTTGGTGAAGTCGGGCATGAGGTAGATCACCTCGAGGTTGTCGGGCTTCACGGTCAGGCGGTTGGCCGCGTCGGTGCGGAGCGTGAGCGTCCGGGCGACCTTGCGGGGGTTGCCGGCCTCGAACAGGGTGACCGTATGGGTCATGGACGTGGCGCTCTTGTCCAGGCGGTAGGCGATCAACTGGAGATCCTTGCCCGCGAGGCGCCAGGAGAGGTGATCCTGCCCCTTGATCTGCGTCACTTCCTTGCCTTCGGCATCCATTATCACGTAGGTGGTCTTGTCGGTCCGCGCGGCCACGACGACCTCGGAGCCGACGGGCAGGAAGAAGACCTGCCAAGGCTCGTCGGTGATCTTGGAGAGGTCGGCCGTCTTCTCGGTCTTGCCCGCCAGGTCACGCAGCACCAGCGTCGCTGCGCCGCTCTGCTTGACGGTCACATAGGCGAGCCGCTTTCCGTCGGGAGAGACGCTGAACTGGTCGTCGATATACCCGTTCTGGAACTGGATCGTGTCGACCAGCTTCAGTTTCGGGGCGTCCTGGGCGGCAGCGACGGAAACGCCCAGCATGAGAAGGCACAGGGATGTCAGCACCACGGATCGTCCGAACATGACGTCACTCCTTGCGGACCGGACGGCGACCTCCGGTCCGGATTTTCCGCGCCGGATGGTCCTTCCGGGTTTTCCGGTCAGGAGGATCCGGCCCGGATCGTCGGGTTCCAAGCCAGGCGTAAGGTACTTCATTTTTTCCGGTGAGACAAGCTGTGTCCAATATCCTGGATTCGAAACACCCGAAGTGGAAATTTTGACGTACCTAAAAAAGCGACATAGGGTGCAGATGTAGGAGGAAGACTTTCATGTCATCCATCATCATCACCCTCACACTTCTCGGACATTTTGCCCCCCTCTCCACGCCGACCTCCACCGTCGCCGTGAAGAAGCCCTCCGCCACGGCGAAGAAGGCCGCCGTGGTGAAGAAGACCTCCCCTGCGCCCTCGAAGGCCACAGCCAAGAAGAAGACCTCCGCCGCGCCCTCGAAGGCCGCCGTCGTGAAGAAGCCCTCCGCCGCGCCCTCGAAGGCCGCCGCCGTGAAGAAGCCCTCCGCCACGGCGAAGAAGGCCGCCGTGGCCAGGAAGGTCACTCCTTTGGTGAAGAAGACCTCTCCCACCCCCGCCACGATCGCCCTGAAGCGGCAGAAGCCGGCCTCCCGTGTGATCCGCGGCACCGTGAAAACGGCCAAGGCCTCCTCGCCGGTCCACCTGGCCCATGTCCCTGCGACGCCCAAGGCGGTCACCCTGAAGGCGGCCGACAAGCGCAAGGTCCGTACCGTGAAGACCCGGCAGCCGAGGACAGTGGCCTACCCCCCCATCGGCATCTATCAGATCCATCTGCGGGAGTTCGCCTCGATCCGGGTCTATGACGAGAACGGTTACCTCCGGCCCCAGGCCCTGGCCGAGTTCAACAAGATCAACCGCTGCCTCAAGACCGGCGTCGTGCTCGAGATGGACTACCGCGTGCTCGTGGAACTGTACGAGGCATGGGTCGCGTTCGGCATGCCTTCGGTGACCCTGTTCTCGGGCTGCAGGCAGGCCCCCTACGCCTCGGAGAACAGCCGGCACAACTTCGGCACGGCCATCGACTACAACTTCGACGGCGTGACCCGTCGCGAGCTGGTCTCCTGGCTGCTCTCCCGGCGCGATCGGAAGCCCCACGGCGTGGGACTCGGCTACTATCCGAACTCCTACCACATCCACATGGACGTGCGTGAGGCACACGCGTTCTGGGTGGATCTGGGACCGGCCGGTGAGAAGGGTTCGAGGATGGTCGCCGACTCCTACCACTGGTTCGCCACCGAGCGCAGCCAGCGCAGCCGTGTCGCAGAGGCGTCCGACAAGGACCCCAAACCCGAGGAGGCGGCCTTGAACGCCCCGTCCGAGGAGCCGGAGACCTCCGCCGCGCAGTGACCGCCACGTGAGGCAGAACTCCCTTCATCCCAACTCCACACAGGTGAACTCATGAAAATCCACTTCATCGGCATCGCTGGAACGGGCATGGGCGCGATCGCGGGACTGCTGCGGACCGCCGGACATGACGTCC
>PHBF01000003.1 GCA_002841905.1 Deltaproteobacteria bacterium HGW-Deltaproteobacteria-17 | reverse complement strand
AGGTCCCGCGTGCTGTGGGTCGAGGCCGTCCTCACCGAGGAGGTGCGGCTGATCCCCGGCATGTTCGCACGGATCCGACTGGTGCTCGATGAGATCCCCAACCAGCTGGTCGTGCCCGAAGCGGCCGTCGTGACCAGGCAGGGTGAGCGTTTCCTGTTCACCATCGAGGAGGGCACGGCCCGGCGCCGGGCCGTGCGCGTCGGCTTCATGGCCGACGGCAAGATCCAGATCCTGTCCGGGCTCGAACCCGGAAGCCGGGTCATCCTGGAGAACGCCGACCAGTTCCGCGAGGGACAGGAGGTGGAGATCATCCCCGACGCCGGATCCGGTGGCAAAACCGATGACCCCCGGCCTGCGGACGCCGGCATGAAGCCCGACTCGGCGACGAAGAAGGAATAGGCCCGACATCATGCGCCTGACCGCCGCCGTCATCCGGAGGAAGTTCGCCACGCTGGCGATCCTGTCGGGCCTGCTCGTCCTGGGCGCGGTGAGCCTCTTCTCCATGCCCGTGGACTTCCTCCCCGACATCACGTATCCGATGATCCGGGTCTCCATCCTGTGGCCCGGCGCGACCCCCGAGGAGATCGACCGCTCCATCGCCGATCCGCTGGAGCGTCAGATGGCCTCGGTCGACGGGGTGGACTACCTCGAGAGCAGCATCACCGAGGGCAACTACCGGTTGATGCTGAACTTTTCCTACGACAGTGACGTCAACGTCGCCTTCATGGACGCCTCCGCCGCCCTGGGCCGGGTCAACCGGCGACTGCCCGACGACATCGACCCTCCGCTGGTGGCCAAGATGGACCCGAGCCAGCTGCCGATCCTGCTGATCTCCATCAGTTCGCAGGCCTGGGATCTCACCCGGCTGCGCACCTGGGCCGAGGATCAACTGCAGAAGCAACTGCTGTCGGTGCCCGGGGTGGCGGGGACCGAGATCGTCGGAGGGCTTCGCCGCGAGATCCGGGTGTTTCTCCAGCCGGAGGCATTGATAAAATACAAACTCACGACCACCGAGATCCAGAAGCGCATCGCCGACGAGAACGTGGAGATGTTCGCCGGGCGCATCATCGAGGGACGCCGTCACTGGGTCGTCCGCACCATGGGTGAGGTCAAAACAGTTGCAGAACTTCGCAACATCATCCTCCTCAACCGTGACGGGGCCAAGGTCACGCTGGGCGACGTCGCGGAGGTGCTCGACGCCTCCGAGGACGTTCGCCTGTTCACCCGCCTCAACAGTTCGGCCGCGATCAAGGTGAGCGTCACCAAGCAGGCCCTGGCCAACACGGTGACCGTCGCCAGGGCGGTGACCCGGAAGCTCGAAGAACTGAAGCCGGATCTGCCCGCGGACGTGAAGTTGCTCGTCCTGGAGAACCAGGCCGTCTACATCGCCGACGCCATCGACGGCGTGACCTCCGCGGCCCTGGGTGCGGCGATCCTGGTCATCATCACCATCTTCCTGTTCCTGGGCAGCCTGCGGCACGTCCTCGTGCTGCTGCTGGCGATCCCGGTGATCCTGTTGGTCAACTTCGGCGTGATGAAGCTCGCGGGCTTCTCCCTCAACATCTTCTCCCTGGGTGGCCTCGTCGTGGCGCTGGGCGTGCTGCTGGACAACTCCATCGTTGTGCTGGAGAACATCACCCGGCGGCGCGGGCTGGCTCCCCATGAGCCGTCCCACCAGTTGATCCCGGACGCCGTCTCCGAGGTCGGACCCGCGATCGCCGCGGGCACCCTGTCCTACCTCGCCCTGTTCCTGCCATTCCTGTTCGTCCCAGGCCTGACCAGCCTGCTCTTCAAGGAGTTGATCCTGGTCATCTCCGGGATCGTGGTCATCAGCGTGGGCGTGGCCATCACCCTCACACCGATGCTGGCCGAAGTCCTGCTCAAATCCCAGGAGGATGAGTCCGGCCTTTTCCAGCGCATCTTCGCCCGCATCACCTCCGCCTACGCCCGCTCCGCCGCGTGGTTTTTGCGCTGGCGGTGGGTGTGGCTGTCCGTGGCCATCGGCCTGCTGTTCGCGGGAGCCTGGACCTGGCAGACCCTCGAGGGGGAGTTCCTGCCCATGCTCGACGACGGCCGCGTCTCGGTCCGGGTCCGCGCCCAGCCGGGCACCTCGGCATACGAGCTCAACACCATCGCCGGGGACATCGAGAAGCTGCTGGCCCAGGAGCCACGGGTCGATACTTTCTTCACGGTCGCGGGCGGCCGGGGCAGCGGCGGCTTCATGGTCGAGTCCTCCAACGACGCGGAGATCAGCGTCCAGTTGAAGTCCGGGGGCGGCCGGATGCGCACCATGCAGTGGGTGAACCAGTTCCGCAGGAAGCTCCAGAAGTTCAACTGGCCCGGCGTGCGCGTCATGGTCACCCAGCAGCGGATCCGCGGCATCCGCCGGCTCGGTGACAGCGACATGGAGATCAAGATCCGCGGGGACAACCTCGAGGATCTGCGCGCGGTCTCCGCCCAGATGGTGGAGCGCATCTCCCGTCATCCCTCCTTCACCAACGTCCAGCTCTCCCTGGATTTCTCCAAGCCAGAATACCAGGTCCACCTCGATCGGGAGAAATGCGCCGATCTGGGTCTGTCGGTGAGGGACATCGCCGACTCCCTGCGGACCTATCTGGGGGGATCGGTGGTCACCTCCTTCCGGGAGCGCGGCCTGCAGTTCGATGTCCGCCTGAGCATCCCCGAGAGCCGGATCCACAACGCCGAGGACCTGCGGATGTTTCCCGTCGCCCGGGCCGACGGCGCCCAGATTCTGCTGTCCGATGTCGCACAGGTGCTGCCGGGGAACGGACCCGTGGAGATCAGCCGGGAGGACCAGGCCAAGCAGGTCTCCATCACGGCCACGACCGTGGGCCTGACCGTCAGCGCGGCCCAGGTGGTCGCCGGGAACCTGCTCGACGACGTCTCCCTGCGCCCGGGCGTCACCTGGAAGTTCTCCGGACAGGCGCAGATGATGCGGGAGATGCAACTGGACATGCTCAAGATCCTGTTGTTCGCCTTGTTCTTTGCTTTCATTGTGTTAGCGGTGCAGTTTAATGATTGGAAGTTGCCCACGCTGATCCTGGTCAACCTCCCGGCCTGCCTGGCCGGCGTGCTCTTTTCCCTGAAGATCACCGGCTTTCCGGTGGGCGCCACGGTCCTCATCGGCATGCTCGTGGTCGTCGCTGCCGCCATCAATGACGGCGTGCTGCTGTTCACGTTCGCCGACGATCTGCGGCGCGAGGGCGGCATCACGCCTGACGCGGCGATCCTGCAGGCGGCCGCCGTGCGCCTGCGTCCCCGCGTGATGACCACCTTGTCGACGCTGGTGGGATTCCTGCCGCTGGCCCTCAACCTCGGCGGCGGCAACGAGATGCTGCAGCCCATGGCCGCGGGAGCCATCGGAGGACTGATCATGGAGACCTTCGTCGCCCTCTACCTGATGCCCGTGCTCTATCGCTTCGCGTACCGCACCGCCCTCCGCCTCCCGGACACCACGGCGGCCGACGGGGGTCAGTAGGCCCTCAGGCCGACCGGGCGCCCGCACGTGTCGAAAAATCTGGATTCAACCGAGGACGGTTCGCTCGATGGAGCGGATCTGGGCACGGTACAGCGCCGTGATGCGGGTGCCATAGTCGGCGATGAGCTGGATGATGTCGCGCGGGGTCTCGTGGCTGTCGCGGCCGTTGATGCGGTCGCCGGCGTCACCCACGCCCGGCAGGATGTAGGCCTTGTCATTGAGCGCGGGGTCCATCCACAGCGTGTAGATCTCGACGTTCTCCACCGCGCGTGCGATGCGCAGGCAGCCCTTCATCGCGGAGATGACGTTGAAGAACTTCACGGAGCGCGGCGTCACGCCCTGATCCTTGAGGAACTTCACGACCGTGATCATGCTGCCGCCGGTGGCGTTCATGGGATCGGCGAAGAACCAGTCCTTCCCGTCGAGCATCTCGAGGTTGAAATAACTCTTCTTGAGGTCCAGCACGTAGGACATGTTCTGCTCGTTCTGCCGGTCGTCGCGCCCGATCTTGAACAGCGCAAAGGGCGTCACGTAGCCGCCGGAGTGATACTCCTGGATCTCCTTGGAGACGATCATCGAGGGCAGCAGCGCCGCGCGCAGCATCACGCACATCACCGCGTTGCCCGTGCAGTCGTCGATCTGCGGGATCTTGTGGATCGCGTACTGCTGGGTCGGCAGCCCCACCGGCGTCTTCACGAGGATGTGATGTTTGGACTCCGGGGTGCCCTGGAAGGCCATGTTGAACAGCAACTCATAGGCGCGCTGGATGTAGTAGACGAACTCGGGCTGCTCCGTGCGGACGTCGCGCAGCTTGGCGATCAGCCTCGACGCCTCGCCATGGATGAACGGCGGCGTCTCGAACGAGAACACGTGGATGTTCTTCTCCTCGCCCAGCATCTCGTGCATCACATGTCCCAGCTCCGAGTAGAGGCCGATCATCCGGTCCCGGACCTCCTCGGCCCGATCCGACTTCGGATCGTACTGCCTGAACACGTTCATGGCCTCTTCATACCGGGCATCGAGAATCCGTATCTTCTCGTGGTCCTGCTCCGTCAGAAAACCGTCGAGATCCATCGCGCGAAGTATCAATTTGGTCATCGGATGCTTCTCCTTTGCTATCTCATGATCAGGTACAGCACGCCCATGCCCATCATCATTCCCAGGAAAAAGCCCATCAGGAACAGACTGAGCCCCCGGCCGGCTCCCTCCACCTCGACGACATGGCTGTTGGGACGCGGAGGGGGCGCCGGCGCCACACGAAGGGTCTCGGAGGGAACATGGGGCAGCGACGCCGGCTGGGAAGCCGGTGCGGCCCCGGCGCCTTGCACAGGCGGCGGCGCCACGGGCGTCTGGATCGGCTCGGAGTCGTCGTCATGCTCGGAGATCTGGGGCGCGCCGGAGTCGAAATCCGAGCCCGCCTCATCAATCCTCAACGGGGCCAGCGGAGGGAAGATCATCTCCAGGGCGGAGATGACCTCGTGCATGTCGTGGGGACGATCTTCAGGATTTTTCTCAAGACAACCGAGGATCAACTCGTCCACCAGCGGCGGGCGGTCCGCCGCCGGGGGCAGATTGACCTTCTCGCGCAGGTGCATGTGCATGACCTCGGTCAGATCCTCATGCACGAACGGCAGCCGTCCGGTGATCATCTCAAAGCCGAGCACGCCCAGCGCGTAGATGTCGCTGCGCGCGTCCACGGGCTTGCCGCGGCACTGCTCGGGAGACATGTAGTACGGTGTACCCAGGGTGATGCCCTGCCGTGTCTTGGGAAGATCCTGTCCGTCGATCGGTTCGAGCAGCTTGGCCAGACCGAAGTCGAGCAGCTTGGTACGCGGCGGCCAGTGGCCGTCGTTGCTGGGCACCAGGAAGATGTTCTCGGCCTTGAGATCCCGGTGGATCACGCCCTTGGCGTGGGCCGCGGCCAGGGACAGGGCGAGCATGCGCAGCAGCTGGCCGGCCGCGAAGGCGCCGAGCTTGCCATGCCGCTTGAGGAACTCCAGCAGGCGTTCACCGCGAAGGTACTCCATGACGAAATAGTAGCGTCCGTCGTCATACTCCCCGAAGCCGAAGATGTCCACGATCCCGGGGTCGCCGATGGCGTTGACCACCATGGCCTCCTGCTTGAAGCGCTGGATGTTCTCCGGGTTCTGCGCCACGTGGGGATGAATCAACTTGATCGCGACCTTCTTCCCGATGACCGGATGCACCCCCGCATACACGGTGCCCATCCCGCCGGCGTCGATCCGGCGCCTGACGACGTACTCGCCGAGCATCGTACCGGGCGGGACGTCGGGACACGAATTTTTCCAGGAGGCGGCACCTCGGCCCATCGTTTATTTCCGATTCTCCTGCCACTTGCCCAGGACACGCTCCAGACACGATTCCATCTGGCTGCAGTCGAGGCTGACGCAGGACATGAGGTTGTCAAACAGGGTCTTGTTCTCGAGCTTGAGCTTCTCGCAGTCCTCGTACATCCAGTCCTTGAGCTTGGAGAACGTGAACCGCTGATTCAGTTCCTTGCCGTTCACACACTCGCTGAGCTTGGCGACCAGATGGGTGCAACTGCGCTGGGGATTGGCCACGACGGCCTCACCGGGCTTGTCGGAGGTGACGGCCTTCTTGTCGCAGGCTGAGAAAGCCAGGACGGCCGGCAGCAGGAACCACATGGATTGGGGCATCATCATTGGATTCTCCGGATCAGGACGATCTCCGCCGGGGCCAGCTCAAGCCGCCCGGAGGCGGCCTCCCATTCCCAATGTCCCTGGGAGAACACCGGCCGGCAGATTTCGCAGTTTTCGGTCAGTTCGGCCTCGCGCGGCTGGGTCCAGTCCTTGTTGATGAGCAGGCGGCCCTCTTGGCCGTCGATGGTCTTGGACAACAGCAGCGTCGGCTCCCAGAGCGGCGACAACGACTTCACGCGGCCTTCCTCGCACAGGATGGGCCAGGCGCTGGTCATGCGGTTGCAGGCCCGGACAAAGGCAGAGATGTCCAGGTCGCGCGACTCCTGGTCGGCCGGCGTCGTACGTACGGCGTGGCATGGCTTCTGCCAGCAGTACTCATAGCCCATGGTCATCTGGAGGGCGCTGGAGAACCAGCACGCGAACAGGTATCGTTGGTACTGCACCGCGGTGAGCGCCTCGGTCTTGTGATAGAGGCGCGGGGTGTCGTGGTTCTCCGGAAACGAGACCGTCGGGGCCACCGACTGCAGCAGGTCATGCTGGTTCAGCGCCCATTCGGCGTCGAACTGCCACCAGCAGGAGGAGTTGTAGAGGTGGTGGAAGCCGCATTCATGCAGGGCACGGACCTTCTCCAGGCTCTCGCCGAGGGCGTCGGCGATGAAGAGCACGGGGGCATGGGACCGGACCAGCGCGGCCCGGATGCAGATGCGCCAAAGGGGCGCGGGCACCGAGGTGACGTGCATGCAGCGGAAGCCCGAGAAACCCAGGCCGACCCAGAAGTCCACCACGGCCTCGAGGTATTTCCAGAGGCTCTGGCGATCGGGGGATCCGTATACGTCATGTTCGGCCAGATCGTCCCAAAGGGTGACGTTGCAGGGGTCCAGCGGGTCCGGACCGAACGGATGAACCGGCTCGCCGGAGGCGTCCCGGACGAACCAGTCCGGGTGCTGCCGCAGCGCCGGAGCGTCGATGGCGCAGTGGAGCAGGTCGAGGTCGGTCATGAAGCGAACCCCGCGCTCGCGGTGTCGCTGCAGGAACCGCTGCAGTTGACTGATGCCGGACTCGCCGCTCCCGGAGACCTCGAACTTCGGGTTCAGCCTGAACGGATCGGCCACCGAATAGATTGAATCGGAGGCCCCCGGCGCAAAGACACTGTTGATATAAATCCAGTTGAAACCCAGATCCACCGCATGGTTCACCCACTCTTCCCACTGGTCCAGATCGCCTGCCAGCGTGGGAAAGATGTTGTAAATCAGCGTCTTGTGCATCCGGTGCTCCCGAAGCGCACAGTGTAGTAGATGCCTCCGACGGGCGCAACGCTTTTTTTCGGTGGACTGAGGAAGGGATGGCCTAGAAGGGACCGGCCCAGGAGGGCTCCGACAGGGACGCGCCGGCCGACGCGGTGTCCCTGCGGCGGTGCACTTCATAGACAAAGTGGTCCAGCGTCTTCTCGTCGAGGGGCTCCCCGTTGAGCTGGAGCACCACGAACGGCAGACCCAGGTCCCGCTGGGCGTGGAAGAACTGCGCCTCGGAGATCTTGTTGGGCATGCACTCCAGCGGTCCCACCGAAACGACCCCGTCGATGACGCCATGCCGGTACTCGTGCACGGGCCCCCCCAGCGTGAGCACCGCCTCGCCGAGCAGGTCCGCCCGGAGATAAGGCGCGCTCGCCTGGAGCGACTCCGCCGCCGTCGTGCGCCGGGGCCACCCGAGGGGTTCGGCGAACACCCGGTAAAGCCTGGCAGTGATGCTCTTCTGCAGGAACGTCGACACCGCTCGGGCCCAGAACGCGTCGGGCGTGGAGAAGCGCCCCTTGCGGATCTCGGCTTCGTTGCTGAGATCGGTGTACTCCAGCCACTCCCCGAGGGGGGCCAGCCGCGCCCGCAGGCCGCGCTTCTCCAGTTTGTCGATCACGAAGTCGTTGGAGAAGGGATCCAGGCGCACATAGATCTCGCCGACCACCGCCACGGTGGGAACCTGCCGGTCGGGGTCCATGATCGCGGCGAACTCGGCGGCCGCCTTCTGACAGATTCCACGCACGCCGAACAGTCCCCCCATGGTCTCCATGAGGCTGTTTCCCAGCGACGGGGCAGGCGTGCCTTCCAGGTGGCGGATCATCTCTTTCTGGGTGCGGTCGAAGACCTCCTGGGCCGCCCCCGGACGCACCTCCACCGGGCGCGTGTACAAAAGCGCCTCGGTCAACAGGTCACCGGCGACGAACGCGGCGAACGTCTTCAGCGCCAGCCCCTTGGAGATGCCGGCGAAGTAGTCTGAATCCGGCTGCGAAACCAGCTTGACGCGATCGAGCAGCCCCAGCCGCTTGAGCACCGTCTTGTGCAGCAGGTTGTACATCCCGAAGCGGCAAGGCCCCGAGGCGGTTGGCATGAAGAACGCGAACCGATCCTCATGGCGCGACTCCTGCAGCCGTGCCAGCAGCGAGCCGAGGGTCACCACGGCCGGCAGACACTCCTTGCCGGAGGTGTACTTCCGCCCCAGCCGCAGCGCGTGGCGGTCCGGCATCGGCAGCGCCTCGGCCCGGAACCCGTCCCCCCGCAGCGAGGCCGCGGCCAGCTCCGCGTTCTCGCCCATGCGCGGGAACAAAAGGATGTCCCCGCGGCGGCGCGTGTCTGCCAGGGTCAGTGCGTCGAGCTCCAGCAGCTTCAGTTGTTCCCGCGGCCTCTCCTGGCTTGGATGGCCCGTCTGCCGGTCCTGGCTCACGCAGTAAAGGAAGGCCTCCAGCCGCGTGCGCGTTCCGGCGTCGCCGGCGTGGCCGTCGGTCTCGATGATCGCATGGGGTTTTCCCTGCAGGATCGTGCTCGTGAAGTGCAGCGAGAAGGAGTCCGGGCCACACGAGTAGTTGCTGCAGAACACGGCGTAATGTCCGGTGTTTCTACGGACCTCGTGGGCCGCACGCAGGTTTGTCTGACCATATCCCCAGTACACTGTCTCGAACACCGGCACGTCGCCGGCCACGGGATAGCAGTCCACCGGCACCGCCACCGCGCCCAGCTCGCGCAGCAGCCGCGGCACGTTCGAGTTGAGCACGTGGTTGAAGATGGTGTACGTCCGTCCCAGCACCACCACCACGGGCCGGTCGTGCTCACGGGCCCAGTCGATGGCCTCGCGCCCCAGCCGCGGCAGGGACGCATCAAACTCCCCCTGCGTCGCGCGGGCGGCAGCAAAGGCGCGCTGCACGACCCTCGAGTCCGTGATCCCCGCCTCCCGCGCCGCCGCCTCGCAGGAGTTCCGGAAGAGCTCCGAGTCCAGATTTCCCGGACCCATGTCGATCACGGGCTGAAGGAACCTCACCTTGGGCCGGTCGGCATACAGCCGCTTCAGCAGGTCGGCGCTGGCCTGCGCGACCGGGCACACGGTCGAGTGCTCCTCCTGGCCCACCCGGGGCACGTCGCGCAGCATCGGCAGGAACACGAAGTCCGGCGCCCCGTCGATCATGGCGCCGACCTGGCCCGTGTACATCTGCATCGGCGCGCACATCGGGACGTTGGACTGGGCGATGCCGCGCCTGAGCTGGCCGGCGTCGGCATCTCCGGGCACCTGCAGGTTGAAGCCGAGCTCATGGAAATATGTCGCAAAGAAGGGGAACAGCCCCTGCAGCAGGAACTCGTGGGTGATCGCCAGCGTCGGGCGCGTCCCTGCGCCGGCCGCGGCCGCCCCGCCCAGGCGGCGAACCAGCGCCTCCAGCGCTGAGGCCCGGCCCATGAAGGGATCGGGGGCCGACGCCGGCAGGGCACGGCGACTCGGGCTGCGATCGTACAGCGAGCAGGCGCCTCCCCAGAAGAACGGTCGCACGCCGTCCGGAAAGCGGACACGCATCCGGTCAATCCGGCAGCGGTTGCCCGGAGGGCTGCAGCCCTTGGTGCTGGTGCACACGAACTCCTCGCGGCTCTCCACCTTCGCCTCGAGGCAGGAGCGCAGCGGCAGATCCGTGAGCACCCCCGCGTTGCCGTGCCTGCGTGCCAGCAGGGCGATGCCCAGGGCCCCCATCAGGCCGGGGGACGGGGGCACGACCACCTCCCGGCCGGTCTGCCTCGCCACCGCGGCCGCCAGCGCCATCGACGAAAACGGCATGCCCTGGCAGAAGATCTTCTTCCCGATGTCACGGGACCCCTTCACGCGGTTCATGTAGTTCTGGATCACGCTGTCGTAGATGCCCGCCACGAGCGCCTCCAGGGGTTCTCCTGCGGCCTTGGCCTGCTCGATCACCTCGGCCATGAACACGGAGCAGTGCTGACCCAGGGACACGCCGCGTCCGGCGGCCAGCGCCAGCTCCGACAACTCCGCGATGTCCAGGTCCGGGAACAGACGCAGCCCCTGCTCCTCGATGAACGAGCCGGTGCCCGCCGAGCAGGCCTCGTTCATGGCCGCGTCGACGATCTCGCGCCCCATCAGGCGGATGTACTTGGCGTCCTGGCCCCCGATCTCGAAGATGGTGTCCACCTCGGGATCCACCGACAGCGCGCCCTCGGCGTGGGCGGCGATCTCGTTGATGATCGTCACCCCGTCGTCGCCGGCGGCCGAGCGGATCAGCGCACCCACGATCTCGCGGCCCGAACCGGTCACGCCCACGCAGGGCACCCGAACGCCAGGACCGGCGGCCTCGAAGAAACGCCCCAGCAGCCGCTGCGCCGCGCCCACGGGATCCCCCCCGGTGCGCACGTAGGCGTTCCACAACTGCCTTCCGTCGTCGGAGGCGATCGCGGCGATCTTCGAACCCGTGGAGCCCATGTCCAGCCCCAGCACCACGGACCCGCTCTCGGGAAGCCCCGGCAGCGGCTCCGGCGACGTCGTCTGCACCCGCGCCAGCGACTCCACCAGCGGACCGACGACCTCGAAGGGACGATGGTTGTCTCCTGAAAACCAGTCGTCGGTCGAGGTCGGGGCGCAAAAGCCATCCTCTCCCCGGCGGTCGGCGGCCTCCAGGGCCGCACCCAGGGCGCCGTAGAACCGATGGGCGCGCTCGTTCAACCTCTCCACCCGCATGCCGTGGGAGGAGAAGAACGACTCGAAGTGACGCCGGATGCGTTCGCTCTCGCAGACCTGGCCCGAGAGCACCACCGTCGGGGGCGCGAGCGCGGGCTTGACCAGCACCTCGATGTTCTCCGCCACGGCGTCGAACAGGCCAGCCAGGATCCGGGCACGGTCCTCCCCCTTGTTTGCCAGGTGGGTCATGTCCGTCTTGAGGATCACCGGACAGCGCCCGGAGAGCGGAAGCGCCGTCTCCACACCCGCGGCCAGCTCGTCGGCGACCCCGACCTCGAGCCCGAAGCGCCCCGTGAGTTGCGCCAGGAAATTCCCGGTGCCCTGGGAGCAGCGGGTGTTCTCGCGGAAGATCCTGGAGTTGGCGTCGTGGATCTCCAGCACCGAGAAGCCGTGGGCCCCCGCGTCGAGCACGGTCGCCCGCCGCAACTGCGGATGCACGTACTGCACCCCGCGCTCCAGCGCCCGGGGCGCCGGCACCACGGCCAGCTTCATGACGCCCGCGCCGCGCCCCGTGACCGCAGCCCCGGCGAACCCGGCGCCGTCGTCCCGGGACCGCAGATCGTCCAGCGCACGAAGGAGGGATCCTCGGGGATCCCCGCCGTGCGTGAGGACTGTACTCCACGTCCATTTCATGCCTTCTGATGAAGGCTCAAGAATGGTCAGTTTCACCGTTTCTGCACCAATATCAATTCCCAAATACCTTTGATGGCTCATTATTTCTTACCTAGAGGACGGAATATTAAAAATCACCACACGACTAGACCGATGTATCAGTCTACTATTTCCCAGGGGATGTCAAGGGAGATTTCAATTAGAATATGCTGACCCTTCGTCGGCCCATTGACCTGCCCCGGGTTTCATGCGATTTTAGGGCGTCCGTTCTGGGGAAAAGTCCATGAAAAACCTGTTTGCGATTCTGTTTGTTTTTTTATTGCCATTTATTCCCTCGTGCAAGGTCGACGTCAAGAGCCAGGTCCGGTGTGGCGACGGCACCGTCAACCTCAATGAGGGCGAACAATGTGACACGGATAATTTAAACTCTGCATCCTGCCTTTCACTCGGGTACCATGGCGGCCAGCTGGCCTGCACGTCGGCGTGCACGTTCGACATCGCCGCCTGCCTGGAGACCGGACGCTGCGGGGACGGGGACCTCAACCGCCCCATGGAGGACTGCGACGGCGACGACCTCGATGGACAGACCTGCATGACCCTGGGCTATCACGGCGGCGAGCTGGCCTGTGCCGCCGGCTGCGTGTTCGACACCGCCGCCTGCGAGGCCGCCGGACGCTGCGGGGACGGCCTGATCCAGTCCGGTGCCGGAGAGACCTGCGACGGCGACGACCTCGACGGACTGACCTGCGAAGCGCTTGGCTTCTACGGTGGCCAGCTGGCCTGCGGTGATGCCTGCACCTTCGACACCACCGCCTGCGAGCAGGGCATCTACTGCGGTGACGGCCTGATCCAGGAGGCCTGGGGAGAGACCTGCGACGGCGACGACCTTGACGGACTGACCTGCGAAGCGCTTGGCTTCTACGGTGGCCAACTGGCCTGCGGTGACGATTGCACCCTGGACGCCGCCGCCTGCGAGGCCGCCGGACGCTGCGGTGACGGCCTGATCCAGGAGGCCTGGGGGGAGACCTGCGACGCCTCCAACCTCGGCGGACAGACCTGCCAGACCCTGGGCTTCGCCACCGGCTCCCTGTTCTGCGGGGCCGACTGTGCCTTTGACACGGGCGCGTGCTTCAACTGGACCTCCATCGCCACCGGCGGCGTCCATACCTGCGCGATCGGCCCCGACGCCACCGTGTGGTGCTGGGGTGCCAACGACTACGGCCAGCTCGGTGACGGCACCAACCTCGACTCCCTGGTCCCGGTCCAGGTCACCGGTCTGACCGGGGTCCGCCAGATCGCCGCAGGCTACTTCCACACCTGCGCGGTCCTCGAGGACGACTCCGTCGTGTGCTGGGGCAGCAACGGCACGAACCAGCTCGGTGATCTCTCCTCGCAGAACCGATCGACCCCCGTGGCCGTGTTCGGACCCCTGCTGGCCGTGTCGGTCGCCGCAGGAACCTCCCACACCTGCGCGCTGCGCTCCGACGGCACGGTGCGCTGCTGGGGCGACAACTTCGCGGGCCAGCTCGGCGACGGCTCCACCACCCTGCGCGATCGTCCCACCCCGGTGCTCGGGATCAACAGCGCGATCGCCCTCTCGGCCAACACGTACAACACCTGTGTGCTGCTCTCCGACGGCACCGTCTCCTGCTGGGGCGCCAACGACTACGGCCAGCTCGGGATCGGCACCTTCGGGGGCATGGCCACCACCCCCGGCGCCGTGTCCGGGCTCTCGACGGCCCGCTCGGTCAGCGTCGGGCACAACCATGTCTGCACTGTGCTCTCAGACGCCACGGTCGTGTGCTGGGGTCGCAACGGCGCCGGACAGTGCGGCGACGGCACCTTCGAGAACCACTCCACCTTCGTACCGGTCTACAACGTCACCACGGCCACGGCCGTCTCCTCCGGAAACTCGTTCGCCTGCGCCCTGCTCGGCAACGGCTCCCTCCGCTGCTGGGGCAACAACCCCTCCGGCCAGCTCGGCGACGGCTCCCTGGACTCGAGCGCCTTCCCTGTGGCCGTCTCCGGGCTCACCGGCGCCACGGCCGTCTCCTGCGGAGCCAACCACACCTGCGCGGCCACATCCGCGGCCTCGCTGTACTGCTGGGGCGCCAACGCCCGGGGCCAGCTCGGCGACGGTTCCACGAACGATTCCACCGTGCCGATTGAAGTGCAATGAAATCAGGTGCCACCCGGGATCTCCGATTTCCCGGATTCAGCTTTCCTCGTGCTCATTAATGTGATAGAGGGGGCTCAGCTGGAAGGTTCCTGCTGCTGATTCGTTTCTCTGCATCGTTGGTGACCCGCCGGATTGGACTTTGACCTGAATGAAAACACGCAAGGACGTTAGGAATATCGCCGTGATCGCGCATGTCGACCATGGCAAGACCACGCTCGTGGACGCGATGCTGCGCCAGAGCGGACTGCTCAACGAGAAGAACGGGATGCTCGACCGCGTCATGGACAACAATGACCTCGAACGCGAGCGCGGCATCACCATTTTGGCCAAGAACACCTCGGTGCGCTACGGCAACACCCGGATCAACATCCTGGACACGCCGGGCCACCATGACTTCGGTGGCGAGGTCGAGCGCATGCTCACCATGGCCGACGCCGTGCTGCTCCTCGTCGACGCCGCCGAAGGCCCGCTGCCCCAGACGCGCTTCGTGCTCCAGAAGGCCCTCGAGATGAAGCTGGTGCCCATCGTCGCGATCAACAAGATCGACCGCAAGGACGCCGAGCCCGAGCGCGTGCTCAACGAGGTGTACGACCTGTTCATCGACCTCGGGGCCGAGGAGGGCGTGCTGGACTTCCCGGTGCTGTTCACCAACGGCCGCACCGGCGTGGCCCACCGCACCCTCGGGGACGACTCCACCAACCTGATCCCGCTGTTCGAGGCCATCCTCGAGTTCGTGCCCCCGCCCCTGGATCTTCGCGACGAGCCGCTCAAGCTGCACGTCAACAACATCGGCTGGGACGACTACGTCGGCCGCCTGATCCTGGGACGGATCCACTCGGGCAAGATCACCGTCGGCCAGACCGTCTACCTGCACACCGAGACCGGGGCACCCAAGGCCTCCCGCGTGATGCGCCTGTACGGGTTCTCGGGCCTGACCCGCATCGAGATCGACACCGCCCGCGCCGGCGACATCATCAGCCTCGCGGGCATCGAGGAGGTCAACATCGGTGACACCATCACCGACCTCCCCGAGACCGCGCCGCTGCCGCGGATCACGGTCGACGAACCCACGATGTCGATGAACTTCTGCGTCAACACCTCGCCCTTCGCGGGCAAGGAGGGGCGCTACGTCACCTCCCGCAATCTGCGTGACCGCCTGTTCCGCGAGGCCAAGGCCAACGTCGCGATCCGCGTCGAGGAGACAGACTCCGCCGACACCTTTCGCGTGATGGGCCGCGGCGAACTCCAACTGGGCATCCTTGTGGAGACCATGCGCCGCGAGAGCTACGAACTGATGCTCTCCCGCCCCGAGGTCGTCACCCGCCGCGTCGACGGCCAACTGATGGAGCCCCAGGAGTACCTCACCGTCGACTGTCCCGCCGAGATGGTCGGTGTGGTCTCCGAGCGCCTCGGCCCCCGCCGCGGACGACTGATGGAGATGTCCCCCATCGGCGACCGCATGCGCATGATCTTCGAGATTCCCACCCGCGGGATCATCGGATTCCAGGGCGAGTTCCTCACCGAGACCCGCGGCACCGGCATCATGCACACCCACTTTGCCGGCTGGATCCCCTGGCAGGGCCCGATCCAGGGCCGCCGCTCCGGCGCGCTGGTGGCCGACCGCACCGGTCCGACCACGCCCTACGCCTTGTTCCACATGCAGCCCCGCGGCACCCTGTTCGTGCCCGCGCAGTTCAAGGTCTACGAGGGCATGGTCGTGGGCGAGCACATCCGCGAGAACGATCTCAACGTCAACGTCTGCCGCGAGAAGCACCTGACCAACATCCGCGCCGCGGGCCGCGACGAGAACACCATTTTGACGCCCCCGCGGATCATGTCGCTGGAGCAGGCCATGGAGTTCATCCGGGACGACGAGATGGTCGAGGTCACGCCGCTGAACATCCGCATCCGCAAGCGCGTCCTGGCGGCCAACCGCCGCTCCACCCGCCCCGAGTTCGACGATCCCTCCTGAGACCGGCCCCTGTTCGCAGGCCCGTGGTGACCGGCCTGTATTCCTTTTTTATAACAAAAAATGAAACGATCATTCGATTCGGAGTCCAACCGGTTCTACCGGTAGATGACGACGCGATCGGACTCGGCCGGGAAGGCGGGCGCGATGTGCACGTCACCCCGGCCGTCGCCGTGATCCTCGAAGAGGATCGGGGTGACGAACACGTCCCGGGCGCAGTCCCCGGAGGCGGCGCAGGAGGCGGCGTCCAGGCGGTGGTGGACGTAGTACCAGGTCTCGCCGTCGGGCCCCAGGACGGGCGTCCCGTGGCCGAAGGCCTGGTCCCGGGACGGGATCAGAAACCGGCCGGCCAGACGGTCGGGGTTGGAGACCGACAGGGCCTCGACCGAGGTCGCCGCGGTCCAGAACACGTGGTAATAGGGCGAATCCCACAGGGATCCCGAGGCCAGCAGGTACACATGATCCCCCCGCCGGAAAAGGCTCCCGCCTTCGGCCACGCCCCAGGACCACCCGTCACGCACGACTTCTTCGCCGAAGCGCCCCCGTGTGAACGAGAGCATCTCGCCGCAGCGCGCGCAGGCGCCGGCCAGGCGCGTGATCAGCGCCGCGTCCTGCGGATCGGCGATGTGGATCTGGGGCACGCCCCCGTCGCAGGGCACCGTGAACGGGTCGGCCGGGTCCAGCTCCACGACGCCGGTGTGCTCCCCGTTATGATCCTGCTCCCAGGCGGAGGTGGGCGGCAGGTTGGTGAACCATGAATAGGTCAGCCACCAGCGACCGGTGACGTCGTCGAAGAACACGTCCGAGTCCAGGCGGATCACCTGGTGGCAGAAGTCCCCCTGACAGTTGCGGGAGGCCTCCGGCAGGCTCCTCGGCAGCCCGTCGGCCACAATCGCATCACAGGTGTGGTGCGGACCGGCGGCCAGGGGCTCCCACGGGTGATCGATGGGCGCGAAGGGCCCGGTCGGTGCGCTGGACCAGGCCAGGTACACGCCGCCGTCCTCGACGTAGTCCGGACACGGCGTCTGGGGCGTCAGGAACCGCGTTGCAGAGAAACTCAGCAGAAAACTGTTCAATCCAAGTTGAATGATCTGGGGCGCCCAGATCGAGCAATAGTAGGCACCGTTGATCTCCAGGCTGTCCCCGGGCGTGGAAGCGCGGCCGAAGGCATGTCCGGCCGCCTCCCACCGGACCAGGTCCGTCGAACGCCAGATCGGGATGTCCCCGCCGTGGTGGGTCGTGTGCGTCAGAAAATAGTCCACCTGGCCCGGCGCCGTCTCCACGCGCAGCACGTGGGGATCGGGCAGGTCCCCGTCGAGCACCGGGTTGACGCCGGTGACCGCGCACCGCCCCTCGACGCACTCGTCTTCGGGAGCGCAGCAGGCCTCCCCGCAGCAGGACCCGGCGCAGCCCATGGGTTCGACCGTGCACCCGGCCTCCCGGCGGTTCCCGCAGCCGTCCTCCTCCGGACGCGTCCCCGAGCAGCCCGCGCAGGCCGAGGCCTCGCAGCCGCACGGCCCTGTCGGCGCCCACCTCGGAGCGCAGGCGCAGGCGCCGTCCACGCAGCCGTCCACGCAGGTCAGGACGTGCGGATCGTAGACGCAGCGGCCGTCCCGGGGTTCCCCGACGATCGGGTACTCGACGGCGTGGCGGTCGTCCTGACAGAAGTTGGCCGGCGGCGACGTGCAGTCGTCATCGGTGGTGGGGTCCGCCGGTCCGCAGCCCAGGGCCCCCGGAAGGAGCATCCAGGCCAGCCACGGCAGCACGTGGAAAAAACATGCCTTCCTGATCATGCGCCCCCCACCCCGTTCCAGCCGGCGATGCGCGCGAGCAGCCACCAGAAGGCCTTTCCCTTCTGATAACAATTGAAGCAATGACTGTGGGCGCAGGAATCGGCGCAGTCGGGGCAGGCCTCCGGATTCTCCATCATCCAGTCCGAGCACCACTCGCAGGCGTCGGTGCCGTCGGGGTAGTATTCGCCGGCCGGGTCCCAGCTCTCGATGTCCTCGAAGTCGAACAGGAGCTTGCCGTTCTGCAGGCACCAGTCCCGGATCTGACGGTTGTTCTCCCGCAGGAGCCCGTCGTCACCAGTGCCGTCGAGGTGCCCGGTCATGTAGATGAACGCCACATCCGGGAACTCCTCCTCGAGCTGGTTCATGGCGTTCAGGTAGATCTGCACACCGTCGACGGTGTTGGTGGACTGCCCGCCGCACCAGCTCCAGATCACCACGTTGGTCTCTGGGTGGGCGCCGAGGTGGCTCCGCGTGAGCCCTTCCCAGGCCAGATCGCCTTCGGTTCCCAGGTCACCGTATTCTTCCGTCAGGTTCATCTGGGAGTGATCAAACAGCGGATCCAGCATCCCCATCCCTGTGATCAACTGGCTGCCGTGGGAGGTGTGCCCGAAGTACACGTTCAGATTGTTGACCACCGTCACCAGGGCGTCCTGCGGGAGGAGCTCGAACTGCGGGACGACCGTGTGATCGGCCACCCGGCCCACGAGCTCCCCGCAATCGGAGATGTCAAATTCGCACATCGCTGTGCAACCCAGCACACCGGACACATTGTAATACCCAAGACTCTCGCAGGAGTTGCCACCCAGATCCGCGCCGTCGCATTCCTCTTCCGGATCCAGGTGGTTGTCGCCACAACGGCTCTGGACCTTCCCGGCATCGTCGCAGGCGTAAGATAAAAAGATAAAGCTCACCATAAACATCCGTTTAAATTGTTCTCTCATGACGGGCACTCCTGAAAAGATGTTGGGAATCCGATCCCGGCGGGCCGGTGTTCAACCCGCAGTATAGCGCAGAAAGTAAATAGGAAAAGAAACATCTTCAGACATGGATCGACAACCAGGAAAAGCTTGACGGCAGCTGACCCGCCTCTGCGGCGCCAGCCTCGCGGTCTGACGCTTCCCTGGATACTCTTTTTTTTTATCCTATTTCCCTTGGAACTGTTGAGGATATTCGACCTTCGCTCCCGGCGTCAGCACCACGAACCCCTGAAGTTCAAGCTCCCGCAGGGCTGCGTACACTTCCTCACGCGTCAACTCCAGAAGGGCAGCCATGTCCTCGGTACGGATCCACTCGGGCCGGTGCTCGCTCAGCCAGGCCCGCACGGTCTCCACATGGGCCGGTGCCTGGGGGGGAAGCTTGTGATGTGCCGTGAGAAACGTCTGCAGTTTGAGCATGCGCTCGCGCTCGGCCGGGCTCCTGGGACGGTAGAACACCGCGTCGGCGAGCTTGTCGGGCAGGTAGGTGATGCGCGCGGAGCCGGACTTGTGCGGATACACGTACTCGATGCCGCGGCCCAGGTCGGCGGCGGATGCATAGTGTGCGTCGGCCAGGTGCAGGGGCACGGGGTAGCTCTCACCCTTGGCGATGCGCCCGGACGCCTCCCCCAGGGCCTCGATCACGGCGTTGCTCTTGGGCGCGGTCGCCACGTACAGCACCGCCTGCGCGATGGCCAGCCGCCCCTCGGGCATCCCCAGGTGCTCGAACGCCCGAAGTGCGGTCTCGGCCTGCACCAACGCCTGGGGATCGGCCAGCCCCACGTCCTCGGAAGCGGTCACGATCAGGCGTCGCAAGATGAAGCGCGGGTCCTCGCCGCCTTCGAGCATCTTGGCCAGCCAGTACAGGGCCGCCTGGGGATCCGAGCCGCGCAGGCTCTTCTGGAACGCGCTGGCGTGGTTGTAGTGCTCGTCGGACGCCCGATCGTAGCGCACCACGAAGGAGGGCAGGATGCGGTCGAGCACCTCTCGGGTGAGGGTCTTGCGTCCGTCCACCGGGGCCGTGGCCGCCCACAGCTCGTCGAGCAGCCCCAGCGCCCGCCGGAAGTCGCCCCCGGACAGGACCGCCAGAGGTTCGAGCACGTCGCCGGCGTCGGTCTCGCACCGACGCTCTTTGGCCAGGAACGCCACCGCGCGGGAGAGCCCGGCGATGAGGTCCTCGACGGTGAACGCATGGAACTCCACCAGCCGCACCCGCGATCGCAGGGCCGGGATGATCGAGAACGCCGGGTTCTCCGTGGTCGCACCCAGCAGGATCACGTCGCCGGTCTCGACGGCCGGCAGCAGCGCGTCCTGCTGCGCCTTGTTGAAGCGGTGGATCTCGTCGAGGAACAGCACCGCCTGCGGGTTGAGCAGCGGCGTGCGCGAGTCGATGACCTTGCGCACGTCCGCCAGCGTCGCGTTGACGGCCGACAGTTCATGCATGGTCAGGCCGTGGTGCCGGCACAGCAGGCGCGCCAGGGTGGTCTTCCCGGTCCCGGGCGGTCCCCAGAAGATCGTCGAGGTGAGCCGGCCGCCCAGGAACTGCGCCATAAACGGAGAATCGGACGCCAGGATATGCCGCTGGCCGATGAATTCGTCAAGGTTTCGCGGACGCAGCCGTTCCGCGAGGGGATGGATGTCCGTCAAGGGAGGACCCCCCGAGCCGCCCGAAAGCCAGCTCCAAAACTGCAGGCAGTCCGGCAGGCCCTACTGCAGGTTGATGACCTGCGTGACCTCGGGCACTTCCTGCCGCAGCACGCGTTCGACCAGGTTCTTCACGGTCATCTGCGAAAACGGGCAGCCGTAGCAGTGTCCCTGCAGCTTCACGGACACGGCGCCCTCCTCGGTGACGTTCACCAACTGCACGTCGCCGCCATCCTGCTGCAACGCCGGGCGGACCTTGTCGAGGGCTGTCTGTACACGGGTCTTCAGATCTTCGAGCGACATGGGAAACTCCATCCGGAACGGCTTCGCTTCGCGGGGCCCTTGCCGCGCCCGCCGGCGTTCCTAGCGCATTACTAATGAGTCCACCCGCCCGCGTCAAGCCCCCAATTGTAAGATTCGACTAAAAACCCCGGTCCAAAGAGCCCTCAGGGCCGGCGGCGCAGGAACTCACGGGAGGCGACCCACTTGTCGACCATGGATACGATGAAGGCCTCCCGGGTGCGCGGGGGCCTGGGCGTCAGGGGCCACATGTGGCGCAGGATGCAGTCGCGCTCGACGTCATTGAGCTCGAAGTGGGCGGCGGCGTTCTCCAGGGCGATCTTCGGGTGGGCAAAGCCGTGGAACTTCTCGCGGGGCAGATCCGGCACGTCGTGGTTGCGCCAGTCGTAGAGGAAGAAGTCGTGCAGCAGTCCCCCCCGGGCGGCGGATCGGAAGTCCAGACCGAGCTTCTTGCAGATCGAATACGAAAGATACGACACGGCGCAGGCATGGGCGAAGATCGTGACGTGCTTGTGGTGCGGGAACTCGCGGGTGCGCAGGAACACGGGATGGGTAAGGATGTCGTTCACCAGCGACGCGTGCTCGGCACGGCTGGGCCTGCGCCGGATCAGGCCGGAGCGCAGGCGTCCGGGCACGGCCCGCAGGCGATCAGGAACGGAGCGCATCCGCAGCCAGGCCAGGCGCAGCCGACGCGTTTTGGCGGGCTTTTTCCGGGCGGCGGTCCTGCGCGGGAGGATGCCGGACGGGCGTCTCCCCACGCCGGCGAGGAGCCTCTGGAAGTTCCGCACCCACAGCCCTGGCAGGGCCCCCTGCAGATTCTTCCTCATCACCGCGAACAACTGCCGGTTCAGGTCCGGGAACGCCTCGAGCAGACGCCGCAGCCGGCCCAACTGGCGCTCCAGTTCGAAATCCCGACGGATCACGAAGTCGGACTGCAGCCGGCCCAGGAACAGGCGGAAGGCACGCACCTCGGCGACCGAGGCCAGCGTGTCCAGCGCCAGATAGGCCGTGAACATCAACGCCGTCAGCCGGAGGATCTGCGGATCTCCCCGGCCGGACAACCTCAGGGCGGCCGGATGAATCCACACGGAGAACACCACCGCCAGCGCCGTCCACGCGGCGGAGAAACCGAGGCAGATTCGCCCCTGCCAGTTGAAGCGGCTGTCCTCGTAGGACCACAACTGCACATGGAGCCACCGCTCCAGAAACCAGCCGACGACATACTCCAGCGCCGTCAGCGCCACACCATAGATCGGGACCTGCACGACCGGGTGCAGCCCCGCCAGCGGCCGTCCCAGCAACACGATGCAGGCGGCCCCC
Source organism: Deltaproteobacteria bacterium HGW-Deltaproteobacteria-17 (assembly GCA_002841905.1). Classification (GTDB taxonomy): domain Bacteria; phylum Myxococcota_A; class Polyangia; order HGW-17; family HGW-17; genus HGW-17. The sequence goes on along the minus strand of PHBF01000003.1, from coordinate 10,264 downwards.
ATGGCGTAGAGCGGGACGAAGGGCCCGCGCAGGAAGCCCGGGTTGACGAAGTGGCGCGCCCGGTACGAGCGGTAGGCGACCTCCACGATCCACCCGCAGAAGGCGTAGAAGGCAAACAGCACGACGGCCTGTTCGATGGTGCCGGGCATCAGGCGGCCCTCCAGGTCCCGTGGGCTGACCGGCCGGGAGGACCGAACCGGACCGACGATGGAGCTCCCGTGGCGAAGAACAATGAGCGGGCAGTAATCAATTTTGACACTATTATTACTTTGTCCTTATCGTATCGAACACCGTCCGCAGGCGGGTCACCTCGGCGGGGGCAGCCATGAGCACGGAGACACCGCCGATGCGCCAGGACTTGGGGACGCGGGCGCGCACCACGACCATGGCCGGGTGCATCGAAGCGTGATCCTGCATCTCCGGGGGCAGCTCCTCGGCCAGGGCGAAGCCTTCAAAGGAGGGACACGCGCGGCAGCCGGCCCAGTAGCGGTATGCCACCTGGAATCCCACGCCGGCCAGCGCCGGGCCGAACACCGGGAAGAAGTGCGTCACGTACAGGTTCGAGGCGTCGTATTCGATGCCGCCGTCGTATTCCTCGAGTTGTTTGCGGATCATTGGCTCGAGTTCCTTGCGCCTGACGGGCAGGTCAAAGTATTTTTTCCATATGCCCTTCCCATCGGAGGCGGAGAACTTCGTGGTGACCAGTGCCCCCTGGGCCAGATCGAAGATCTCGAACTCGTCGACCTCGAACGCACGCATGCCGCAGGGCTGATTGTAGCCATGGACGCGCAGGAACAGGTACGGACCGAGGCCGCCCAACGGCTCTGCGAAGCGCATGGATTCGGACGGGTACTCCAGCGCCTCCAGCGACGCGGCGGCGGGCAGCAGCGGCGTCCGGACGCCGGTGCCCAGATCCCGCACGACCAGCCCGCTGCCCTGGGCCCCCAGCCCCTCGGCCAGGTTGTTCTCCTCGGCCATGCCGCGGCACTCCTTCAGGGCGTCGCTGTCCTGCCCGGTGGCGGGGGGCAGCTCGGTCATCCGGTGATGGTAGCGGGTCAGGAGCACCTCCAACAGCCGCGGACCCTGACCGACGAACAGCCCCGGACGCTCGGACACGACCACCCACGTGTTTCCCACCGGCGCGACCCAGAACGTGCGTGCCGGCGCGGGCTCCTCCCAGATTCCCATGCGGGGGGCATCCTGATGAGCGACCTCCCGGAACGGACGGATCCAGACCAGCGCCGCCTCGGCCACCCGGGCCGGAGTCGCGTCGGGCGCGGGCAGTTTCGGGGGGGCACCCCTCCCCGACCCGGTACAAGATATGGTAAAGAATATATTTAATAAAACAATGAATTGAATGGTTCCCATATGGTGCTTCATTGGAATCTACTCCGGCCGGATCGCCGTCCAGATGAAATGCCGGTTTCCGCCCCGGGCCCCCCGGGCGCGAACCGGGACCAGCTCGACACGGAAGTCGGCGCGCTCCAGGCGCCGCGTGAAGCTCCGATCGTCGTGGGCGGACCACACCGCGAGCATGCCGCCGGGGACCAGCGCCTCGTAGGCGCTCCGGATTCCCTGCGGGCTGTAAAGCCATCCGTTGGCCAACTGGGTGAAGGACTTGGGACCGTTGTCCACGTCGAGCAGGATCGCGTGCCAGGGCTGCGGCGGATTCCTGATCAGTTCGGCGACGTCGGTGAGCACCAGTTCTGCCCGCTCATCACGCATCGGGTGCCCTGAGGCCTCCCCCAGCTCCCCCTCGTTCCAGCGCGCGATGGCCTCCACGAGCTCGGCCACCACCACGCGACCGGCGGGACCGCAGCGCCGCAGGGCCGCGGCCGCCGTGAAACCCACGCCCAGGCCACCGATGAGCACCGCCACGTCGCCCTCCGGGTGCAGCACGTCGAGGTGGTCGAAGGCCAGGTCCGACAGGGCCTCTTCGGAGCCGTGGACATGGGTGCCCATGAGCTCGTGGTCGTCGATACGGATGATCATCTCCTTGCCCCGGCGCATCAACTCCATGCTCCCCTTGCCGTCGGGCATCTTCACGCTCTCGAGAAACTCCCATTGCAGCATCCTGGAAAAACCCTCCGGGCGCCCGGTCCGGCGCCGACTACGACGTCATACCACACACCCCCGGCGTCCGGGAAATATGAAAAATCATTTGACTATTCGGGAAAAACAACTATGGAAATAGCACCTCGAGCCCGTCCATGTCCATGGGCGACTTCGGAAACCTGGAGGAGAGAAGCATGCGTACGGTCTGGATGTTGATTCTGGTGATGATCACCCTGATCGGGTGCGACGACACGTCGACGACCGCGAACAACCAACTCAACAACGTCAACAACGTCAACAATGTCAACAACCAGGACGGCGGGTCCGATGCCGATGCGCTCAATAACGTCAACAATCTTATTGACGGAGGTCCCGACGCCGATGTGACCGACGCGGCTGACGACGCCGACGCCGACGGCGGCACCGTCGACCCAACCCCCATCCCCTTCACGACCCTGACGGCCAACGTCGGTCATGGCGACGCGGAGTTCCCCCACTACCCGCTGCGCCTCTGGAGCCAGAGCTACGAGGACTACATGGGCGCCGTCATCCAGGGCATGGCCCCCGACGTGGTGGTGCTGCAGGAGGTCCTCTCGGGCAAGACCTGCGAGGCCTTCACCGAGATCGACCCCAACAAGACGTGCTACGAATGGGACACCCGGCTGCGTCCGGCCGTGCGCCTGATCGGGCCCGGGTACAGCATCGTTTGCGACCAGCGCGAGCAGGTCGAGTGCATCGGCGTGAAGGTGTCCTTCGGCACCATCGACGGCGTCGAGCCGGGCGCCTACGTCGAGCTCGGCGCCCACACGCCGGCGCTGCCCATGGCGGGCTGCAACTGGGCCGCCGGCGAGTGCGACAACAGCACCTGCGATGACGAGTCCACCGTGTCCGACGTGCTCGTGCACACCGCCGCGGGCGACCTCCGCCTGGTGCACATGCACCCGACCGCCCAGGTCTCCGCCTTCGTCGCCGCCGATCCCTGCCGGGCGGATCAACTGCGGCAGGTCTTCGAGGACGGCATCGTCGCCGGGGACGTCTCCATGGTGCGGCCCGGGGAGCAGGCCCTGATCATGGGGGACTGGAACGTCGGCCTCGAGGTCTACAACATCCGCACGCTCATGCAGTCCTCGGAGGCCGATGACGTGTGGTACCAGTACATCGGCTGTCCGACCTGCGCCTTCACCGACATGGATCCCCGCGACGGGGGCGGTCAACGGTACTCCACGACCTCGGCCAACGCCTGGGTCGGCATCGTCGCCATCGACCACGTCGTCACCACCAACGAGATCACCGGTACCTGCGTGGTGCACGACGAGGGCGGCATGCCCTCCACCGAGCGCCTCGACGTGGGCTATCCGTACCTTGACCAGCTCGGCGACAGCCGTATTGATCACTACGCCATCTCCTGCGAGATGACGATCTACCCGCAGACCCCCTGATCAAGAACCATGAGCGAAGGCAACTCCTCCCTCACCTGGCGGGCGCTGGCGGCCTTCGGGCTCTGGCTGGGTTTCTATGCGCTGGCGCTGGGCATCATCGCGGCCATGGTCGCGCTGACGTGGATGCAGTTCGCCATCGGGCGCGTCCACCCGTACCTAGTGATCATCTCGGCCATGATCGTGTTCTTCATCGTGGCGGCGATCCTCCCCCGTCGGGAGCGCTTCGAGGCCCCGGGCCTGCTCCTTGCTCCCGAAGAACACCCGGATCTGTTCAAGGAAATTGAAACCATTGCCCAGGCGACGCGGCAGCCCATGCCCCGGGAGGTCTACCTGATCCATGAGGCCAACGCATGGGTGGCCGAGCGCGGGCGTCTGGGGAACGCGCGTCGCATGCTGGCGCTGGGCTACCCGCTGCTGAGCCAGCTCACCCAGAACGAGATGCGGGCGGTGCTGGCCCACGAGTTCGGACACTACGCCGCCGGGGACACCTGGCTCACCCCGTGGATCTACCACACGCGCCAGGCGCTCTCGCGCACCCTGGACAACCTGTCGGGCAACGTCCTGGACTTCCTCTTCGCCGGCTACGCCAGGCTCTTTTTGCGGGTGACCAACGCCATCTCCCGGCAGCAGGAGCTCGACGCCGACGCCCTGGCCGCACGGCTGGCCGGGGGGGAGAGCCTGGTCTCCGGGCTCAAGAAGATCGCCACCCTGGCGCCCGGACATGATCACTTCTGGCACACCGAGGTGGTGCCGCTGCTGGACTCGGGCTACCTGCCGCCCCTGGCCGCCGGCTTCGGCGCCTTCTGCGGCAACCCGTTCATCCAGAAGATCGTCCGGGACGCCCTGGCCGACGAGCTGCGCCAGACCGAGGCCGTGGACCTCGACACGCACCCTCCCCTGTCCGAGCGCATCCGCAACGTCCATGCCTTCGTGTCCTCGGGGCCACGCAACCGACCTGATCCGGCCTCGGCGTGGCTGGGCATTTCCCCCGAACTGGAGCGACGCCTGCTCGGCGCGGCGTTCCCGGCGGCCGGAGTCGAAGCGCTCCGGGACATCGCGTGGACCGAGGCGCTGGAGCGGGTGTACCTGCCCGGCTACAACCGGACCGCCCGGGAGCACGCCTCCGACGTCGCCGGACTCCGCCTGGCCGACCTGCCTTCGTGGGTGATCGATCCGTTCCCGCTGCTGGAGAAGCTCGAAGAATACGTCGATCCGGACCTGCCGCGGCCCGAGCTGCTCAACCAGCTCGGCGCGATGTTCGGACCCATCATCACGGCGGTTCTGGCCGCCCGCGGCGCCGAGGTCGTGTGCGAGCCGGGCGAACCGGTGTACGTCCGCGCGCCGTTCGGGAAGCTGCGGGCCTTCTGGGTGTTCGGCGATCTGGAGACGGGTGAACTGAAGCCGGAGCAATGGAGGGAGCTCGTCTCAACCCATGGCGTGGCCGACGAGGACCTGGGGGACCTGTGCGCGGCCCTGCCCGAAGCGCCGGCCGAAGGGGACCACGACGCCAGGGTGGACGCGTGATGGCAGATCCCCGCGATTTCGACGTGATCGTCGTGGGCGGCGGACACGCCGGCTGCGAGGCGGCCGCGGCCGCCGCCGGGCTGGGCTGCCGCACGCTGCTGGTGACGCTCAACCCGGGGCTGCTCGGAGAGATGCCGTGCAACCCCGCCGTGGGCGGGCTCGGGAAGAGCCACCTGGTCAAGGAGATCGACGCGCTGGGCGGGGTCATGGCCCGCGTCGCCGACGCCTCGGCGATCCAGTACCGGCGCCTCAACGCGCGGCGCGGACCGGCGGTGCGTGCCACCCGCGTGCAGTCCGACCGCCACCTGTACGTGAAAACCATGATCGACCTGCTCGCCGCCGTGCCCGGACTCACCGTGCGCGCCGCCGAGGTGGCCGGACTGGTCACCGAGCCGGCCGAGACGGGCGGAGCCGTCTGCGCCGGCGTCACCCTGGCCGACGGCGCCCGGATCACCGCCGGCGCGGTGGTGATCACCTCGGGCACCTACCTGCGCGGGCTGCTGCACACGGGCTCCCACGTGCGCCCCGGCGGCATCGATGGGGAACCGGCCGTGCAGGCGCTCTCGGGGGCGCTCTCGGCGCTGGGGTTCCGGCTCGGGCGCCTCAAGACCGGCACCCCGCCGCGCCTGCTGCGGCAGAGCATCGACTTTTCCCGCTGCACGCCGCAGCCGGGAGAGGACGGCGTCCCCCCGTTTTCAATCTTCGGCCGCCGCTCCACGCTGCCGCAGGTGCCCTGCCACCTGACCTGGACCTCGGAGGCCACCCACGGGGCCATCCGCGCGCGGCTCGACTCTGCTCCGTTGTTCAACGGGCAGATCTCGGGCACCGGCCCCCGCTACTGCCCCTCGATCGAGGACAAGGTGGTCAAGTTTCCCGACAAGGCGCGTCACCACGTGTTTCTGGAACCCGAAGGGCTGACCACCGACTGGATCTACCCCAACGGTGTGTCCACGTCCGTGCCCGTGGACGTGCAGGTGGCCTTCCTGCGCACGATCGACGGCCTCGAACACGTCGAACTGGCCCGCCCGGGCTACGCCGTCGAGTACGACTTCTGCGATCCCCGCGACCTGTCGCACACCCTGGAAAGCCTTGTGCTGCCCCGTTGCTTCCTGGCCGGTCAGATCAACGGCACCTCGGGCTACGAGGAGGCCGCCGCCCAGGGACTGCTGGCCGGCATCAACGCCGCGCTGCGCGTGCGGGAGCTCGACCCCCTGACCGTGTCACGTCATGAGGCCTATCTGGGCGTGATGGTCGACGATCTGGTCACCCGCGGTGTGGACGAGCCCTATCGGCTGTTCACCTCCCGGGCCGAGCACCGGCTGCTGCTGCGCGAGGACAACGCCGCGGACCGCCTGATGCCCGTGGGACGCAGGCTGGGGCTCGTCGGAGCTGCGACCTGGGCCCGGTTCGAGGCCATGCAGGGGGCCCGTGACGCCCAAACGGCCGCGGTGCGGACAAGGCGGCTGCCCGAGGCCGAGGCCGACGCGTTCGCCGACAGGCTCGGGATCTCGCGCCCGCACCGGGCGATGACCGTCGCCGAGTTCCTGCGTCGTCCCGAGGTCTCCTGGCAGGACTTCGGCGAGCACGGCGTGGCCGCCTTCGACTGCGACCCGGCCCTGGCCGAGACCATCGAGAGCGACATCAAGTACGAGGGCTACATCCAGCAGCAGCAGCAGGAGATCGAGCGCATGCGCAAGCTCGACCGCGTCCCGCTGCCGCCGCAGCTGCGCTACGAGGACGTCCCGGGCCTGCGCGTGGAGTGGGCGCAGAAACTCACGGCTCGGCGGCCCGCCACCCTGGGTGAGGTGCTGTCCATCCCGGGCCTGACCTCGGCGGCCGTCGTCGCGTTGTCGATCTATCTGCGATTGCAGAAGTAGGATCACCACAGAAAAGAAATGAAAAGAAAAAGAGGGGGATTGACCACTTTCCTGTGAATTCTGTGTATTCCGTGGTGATAGCTGCTTTTGTGTGATCTGCTATTTCGGGGCTATTTCATCACGTCCCATTCCTTGGCGTCCTTGATGCCGTTGCTGCGGGCCAGCGTGTCCGACAGGCAGGTGCAGAAGTCCTGGCAGTCGCGCTTCATGCAGCGGTTGACGACTTCGGTCCAGGCCTTCTTCGAGTCGGCGTCGCCACCGCAGGTCTTGATCCACTCTTCCTTGGCCGGCGGTTTGATGCTCAGGCCGCAGGTCAGGGTGCCGGGTTCCTTGCCGCACTTGGCCATCTTGTCGTACAGCGCGCCGCAGTCAGGGCCACCGCCGTCCTTCTTGCCACAACCAAGGGCGAGAAATGAAAATACAGACAGGAGCACCAGCATAGAGAGTCGGGTAAACAGTTGGGTCGAGCGCATGTTTTCCTCCAATGGATTGGGTCCCGAAGGACCGGGTTAATTTGCAAATAATTTATCAATCGTCGAGGCCAGCATCCATCAAACACGGACCCCGGTCAACCCCTTTTTTCTTTCGGCGAATGTCGTGGTTAATAAATTACTTGTCTAATCTTCTTCTTCTTCAATCTTATCGGGTGGCGAGATCGTGCTCGAGATCGCGCAGTTTCTTGGTCCGCCACTCCTCGAAGTCGGCGTTGCGCGCGAAGGAGATGCCGCTGGGGGCGACCTGCACGATGGGGACCTTGTGCTTGCGCTCGTAGTTGACCGCCAGCAGGACGCCCAGGAAGTCCATCATGCCGTGCTCGTAGAGCGCGATGCGGGCCTCGTCGAGGTCCATCTGCAGGGCCTTGGCCGCGGTGATGAAGCCGGCCGCGTCGCCCGCGTGCGCCAGGGCGAGCAGGTGCTCCTTCTCCTGGCGTTCCCGGGCGTCGGCGTTGTCGTTCCAGACGTTGTTGGTGTAGTGGATCATCTTGTCGGCCACGCTCTGCTGCACGGTGCGCACCGGCGCCGGATGCATGGACACGATCGTGCTGTAATACTTGGTCCAGTAGGCCTCGGCCGCACGCAGGTAGACCTGGTGGTCGGCCTGGGTCGGGTGACGGAACCACTGGTACTTTTCCTGGGCCGCGTTCATGGCGTCATATTCGGCCAGGGAGGCCTCCTGTGCCAGGTAATGCAGCCCTGAGCCGAAGTACAGGGCCGTGCCCATCTTCGGCATGATCTCGTTGACCGAACCGCAGTGCGGACAGGTCTCGTTGGCGCTCTGGAAACGGAGCATCACCGGGAGGGGCCCGGCGCAACGCGGGCAGTTCGTCGGCTGGCCGTATTCGGTCTGCATCAGGTTGTACAGGACCCGCGCCCAGTAGCCGCCGGCATGAATCTCCAGCGTGTTGCCCTCGCGCTCCAGCCGGTTGCGCAGGGCGCGCGAGTCATTGAGCAACTGGGACCAGACCACCGACAATTTGCGGTGCTCCTTGTCCTTGAGTCCGTCGTCATCGGCCTTCTCGCTCCACTCCGAGTCGAGCTTCTCGACGGCCTGGTCCACCTTGTTGCCCAGTTGGTGGAAGCGCGACGTGATCGACGTGAAACCCGCCGAGATCGCGCCGGAGTCCAGCGGATTGGCGTCGATCAACTCCTGGATCCCCGCCGCCTCCTGGCGGATCTCCTCGACGCGGGCGAGGATCTTGCCCTCGAAGGTGACATAGCGGTCCACCAGCGCGATGAAGGCCTGGGCCCGCTGGGGGGCGATTTCCTGGAGCAGGTTCTTGTCGATGGTCATCCGAATTTCTCCCCGCAGAACTGGCATTTCAGTTCCGAACTGGTGCGCGGTGCCCCGCAGAACCGGCAGGTGTGGACGATCACGTCCGACACCGGACCCGCGGGCATCACCGGAGACGGCCTCTGGGAGGCCTCCTTGGCGAAGGCGAACATGCCCCGCCTGGGAAAGACCTTCTGACGGTAGCTCCGCAGCGCCTCCTCGGTGTTGCGCTCGGCCTGGGCCCGGAGCCGGTCGATCTTTCCGTCATAGCCGTCGAGGGAATCCAGCTTCCTGAGATTGCGCAGGACCTCCCTCGCGACGGCCTCGAGGGCCACCTGGAGTTCGGCCACCAGCGCGCCACGGGGCTGCTCGTTGGCCTTCAGGATCAACTCCCGGTCCGCCTGGGGGGTGCGGGGGATGCCATATTCCTCACGGATCGCGCGCCAGCGGTCGTTGTCCCCGCCGGCGGTCTCCACGGAGGCCCCCGCGTCCACGATCGCCGCGGTGCGTTCCCGCATCCAGGTTTCCAGTTGGTTCAGATAGCCCTCGGTGGCGTCCACGACGACGGTCCTAGATGTCGATGTCGTCGTCCGGGGTGCCGCCGGCCATGAACTTGGCCTTGTACTGGTTCAGGAGGTCACCGTGCTTCATCGCGAGCTGGACGTCCTTCATGAAGCGGTTGGACCAGTAGGACCCGTAATTGGACACGTCCACGGCGGTGATGCCGAACACTTCCTGCAGCTTGCGGTTGACGTCCATGCCCATCTCGCCCCACGCGGCCTGGGCGCCGGCGAGCTCGCCGTACTTCTCGAAGCTGATCGGCTCGGGGCCGTCCATGTTCACGTTCTGGGCTGCTGCGAAGGCGTTGCCGAAGATCGTCGCGATGACGGCGGTCTGGTCACCCTGCATGCGGGCCTGGAACTCGTTGTTGGCCTTCTCGTAGCGGGCCCGGTCCATGCCCAGGGCCGCCAGCTTCTGCATCTGCTGCCCGGGGTCCGGCGTCGAGGCCATCATCGCGGCGGCCTGCGCCCAGTTCTCCACCGTCACACCGTCGACCGGAGCGACCAGCGCCGGGTTGGCGGCCAGCGTGGCGGCCTGCTTGGCGCGCATCTCGGCGTGGGCCGCATCGGCCATCGCCTGCACGTTGGACCAGTCCTGCTCGGAAGGCTCGTTGTCGGATGCGTCCTCCTCGACCTCCTCCTCTTCCTCCTCCACCTCGTCAGCCGGGGGCGGCGGGGGCGGCGGGGGCGCCATCTCTTCAGCCTTGTTCTTCGCCTTGCCAAACAGAAAATCGAAAAATCCCATGATGTTCTCCTTGTTTTGATTCAATTCTTTTCACCGGCCGGGCCGGGTGGTTGCAAGCACGTGAATGCTCCGGTAAGGGTCAAATGGACCTCAATGATGAATATTTGTCAAGCTGAATCAGAGCTTCTGGAATCCCAGGTCCAGGCGCCAGAACCCGTCATGGGTGGTGATGCCCAGCAGGGTGGTGAGCACCGAGGGACCCGGGTCGCCGTTGAGCTTGGGGAGCATCGTCGAGGTCATGCGCACGATCGGGAAGGTGGAGAACTGGGCGCAGGCCGCCGCGATGATGGCCTC
>PHBF01000175.1:6382-10506 GCA_002841905.1 Deltaproteobacteria bacterium HGW-Deltaproteobacteria-17 | reverse complement strand
CTCGTCCTGAGCCGCAGGGCCCTCGAGGCGCCGATCGATACCACGCTGTTCGCCGACATCCTGTATTCGATGCATGAGTTCGACCGGCTCGTGGATCGGCTGCTCTCGGGCGTGATCACCACGCTGACCGACGTGGACGGACTCACGGGGCTGCTCAACCGCACCGCCATGGAGCGGGATCTGGAGAAGGAGCTGGCTCATTTCCAGCGAAGCGGCAGGCCCTTCACCGTCGCCATGATCGACGCCGACCTCTTCAAACGGGTCAACGACGAGTTCGGCCACGGCTTCGGCGACGTGGTCCTCGAGACCCTGGCCGACCGCTTCGTCGAGAGCCTGCGCCCCCGGGATCGCGTCTACCGGTACGGTGGCGAGGAGTTCCTCGTGCTCCTGCCGGAGACCCCGCTGGAAAGCGCCCTGCCCGTGCTTGAGCGCCTGCGCCGGCGGGCCAGCGAGCGCACCATCAGTGATGGCAGCCAGGCGGTGCGTCAGTCCGTCTCCATCGGCGCGGCAGAGATCGGTCGCGAGGAGTCCGTCGAGGTGGTCGTCGCGCGATCGGACCAGGCCTTGTACCGCGCCAAGCAGGCCGGGCGGGACCGCGTCGAGCTGGACCACGGGTCGTGATTCCCGGGCACAGTGTATCATCATTTCACACCTCGGAGTCCCGGCCGCGGTGTCCAAGCCCCCCGACCGGCCCTCGCCCGGCCCCATGACGGCTGAAAAACGTTTGCCGCCGCTGGAAATCCGCTAAAAAACTTGCATTTCACAGCGCAATCCCGTAAATGGCACGAGCCTTGCAAACAAGGGCGTCGTGGACCTTCCTTTTTTCACCGAGGTTCACTTCGAGGAGAAGCGTCATGGTCAAGTCCATGGTGAGAATACAAAAGACTGTCGAACGCCCGGAGCCCGTCCGGCCATCGATCCTGCCGGCGCTGATCTCCAGCAAGGCCACCCTGTTCGACGCCCTGCAAAAGATCCACCACCAGCCGGGCAAGGCCCTCATCGTCATCGACGGCTACGGCCGGCTCGAGGGCGTCATCGACGAGGACCTGCTGCGGGAAGGCCTCCTTCGCACCCGCTCGATGGAGGCGTCCCTGTCCGTCCTGCAGTTGTCCACGGTCGAGGCCGTGCACGTCGACAGCCCGCTGGCCGAGGTCATCAAGGTCGTGTTCGGTTCGCGCCGCGCCCTGATCCCGGTCCTCGACGCCCGCGACCGCGTCATCAACGGCGTCTCCCGCGATCAGTTCCACCAGCTCCTGATCGAGGATCTCGAATGGGATCCCCGCATGGACTTTTCCCGGCTGCACACCGACTCCCTGCACCAGGACGCCGTGTTCCGCCCGTGGGGTTTCTACAAGAGCCTGCTCACCACCGAATTCTCGCAGACCAAGATCATCTCCCTGGATCCCGGCCAGGAGATCAGCCTCCAGAAGCACTTCCACCGCGAGGAGTACTGGACCGTCATCCGCGGCGAGGGCATCTTCCGCCTCGACGACGACCGCTTCCTGGTGGAGAAGGGCTTCACCGTCCGCATCCCGAAGGAGTCCGTGCACTGGATCCGCAACACCCAGACCCAGGGCGCCCTGATCCTGATGGAAGTGCAGATGGGCGACTACTTCGGCGAGGACGACATCGTCCGCCTCTCCGACAAATACCGACGGTCCTAAGCGACGGCGTCTGATATACGAAGAAAACGGAAAGAAGAAGGGGAAGAGTTTACCACGGAAAAGACGGAGGAGATTCCGTGCGCCCGTCCTCCGCCCGTTCCCTGCGCCCGTCCCTTGCGCCTGCAGGTGCGTTCCCGCCCCATCGGTGATATAACCGGCCCCATGCCGTTTGCCTCCGTCGAAGAACTCCTGCTCGTGGCCGCCATCGTCGCGCTGGGCCAGATCGTGTACGCCCTGGCCGGGTTCGGTTCGGGCATGGTGTCGGTGTCCCTGTTCGCGCTGGCCTTTGGCGACCTGAAGTTCTTCGTGCCGGTGTTTCTCCTGCTGTGCCTGCCCACGGAGGTGACGGTGACCTGGCAGTCGCGGCGCCTTCAGGACTGGCGACGCACCGCCCTGGTGCTGGCCGCGGCGCTGCCCACCCTGGCCCTGGGCGCCTGGCTGCTGGACACCATCGATGCCGGGCTGCTGGCGTTCTTCCTGGGGCTTTTGATCGTCGTGCTGGGGTTTTACTATCTGCTGCTCGAGGCGCACCTGCGCCTTGCGTTCACGCGACGTTGGCACCTGCCGGCCGCCTCCGCCGTCGGCGGCATCCTGGGCGGGCTCTTCGGCGTGGCCGGCCCGCCCCTGATCGTGTACTTCAAGTCCCTGCGGCTGGACAAGGACGCCTTCCGCGCGGCGCTCATCGGCATCTGGCTGTGCATGACCTGCGTGAAGATTCCCATGTACGCGGGCCTGGGGATGTACTCGGCGAGGTCCCTGTGGTGGGCCCTGATCCTGCTTCCGGCGTCCTTCGCGGGCGCCCGCGTGGGCATGCGCCTGCACCGGGCGGTCTCGGAGGCCGCCTTCCGGCGTTTCACCAGCCTGCTGCTGATCGCCTCGGGGGTCCTGCTCGCGGTGCGGAACGCTCCAAGATGAAGGATCGATTTCCCCAATCATTTCCGTGGGTTCTCCAGGTTTTTCAAGGCTCCGTCAAAATGTCATTGAACAAATTATTGAAGTGGCGGCGGAATCGGGGTATGTCGCGGAGGATGATTCGACCCCCGACGGCGGCCTTCCCCACGGGAGTCATCCAGCGCGGAGGAGTTGCATGGTGGCCATCACACGAGTCTTGAGAAATCCCATGAGCGGTCTGACCCACTTCATCGGCGCGCTGCTGGCCGTGGTCGGGTTCGTCGCCCTTCTCATGAAGTCCTCGGCCGGCTCCGGCTGGCATCTGGCGTCGTATGCGATCTACGGCGCCACGCTGATCGCGCTGTACACGACCTCGACACTGTACCACTGGCTGCCCCTGCGGGAGTCCGCCGTCGCGGTCATGCGCAAACTCGACCATCTCATGATCTTCGTGTTCATCGCGGGCACGTATACGCCGATCTGCCTGACCGTCTTCCGGGGCCCCTGGGGATGGACGATGTTCGGCATCATCTGGGGGCTGGCCGCGGCGGGCTTCGTCTCGAAGTTCCTGTGGATGAACGCGCCGCGACCTCTTTACGTGGGCCTGTACATCGCCATGGGCTGGACCGCGCTGATCTTCATGGTGCCGCTGGCCCGCGCGATGTCGCACGCCGGCCTGATGTGGCTCCTCGCCGGCGGTCTGCTCTACAGCGGCGGCGCGGTGTGCTACACCCTCAAGCGCCCGGATCCCTTCCCGGGCTTCTTCGGCTTCCACGAGGTCTGGCACCTGTTCGTCATGGCCGGCTCCCTGGCCCACTACGTGATGGTCTACACGCTGCCGGTGTGATCGCAGATCGCGGAAAAGAAAAGAAGAAGAAAAGAAGAGCACATTTCAACCACGGAACACGCGGAACACAATGAATACAAAGAAGAGCACATTTCAACCACGGAACACGCGGAACACGCGGAACACGCGGAACATGTGGAACACACGATAAAAACCTCTTCTTCACCTTCCGTGTGTTCTGTGTATTCCGTGGTAAAAACCTCTTCTTCACCTTCCGCGTGCTCCGCGTATTCCGCGGTAAAAACCCTTCTTCCCCTTCCGCGGTAATACTCTTCTTCCCCTATCGCGCGCTCCGCGTGTTCCGTGGCAGGATAATTCTTCTTCGGGGATTACTCTTTGGCGACGCAGAAGCGGGAGATGCCCACGGTGGCGTAGTCCTGGCTGTCGTTGGGGACGCGCTGGGAGCCCAGCTCGCCGGTGGTGCGGCAGGTGTACTTGTCCCGGCAGTCCCCGCTGCCGCCGCAGCGCTGCATGCAGTAGCGGCGCTCCAGGGAGGCCTGGGCGCAGAAGCCCGAACTGAGGCAGACCTCGGCGTCGGTGCAGTCGTTGGTGGCCGCGTCGCTGCCGAGCCGGTCCTCGGTGGCCGGATCGCAGGGCGTGATCAGCGTCGCGGGCGGGAAGAAGGCCACGCACACGGCGCCGTCGGGGCAGCTCCCGGCCGAGCAGCCCTCGACCGTGCAGTACCCGCCGGGCTGGGAGGTGTCACAGAGGCGGTTGCCGCT
>PHBF01000175.1:0-6363 GCA_002841905.1 Deltaproteobacteria bacterium HGW-Deltaproteobacteria-17 | reverse complement strand
GCCGAGCAACTGTCGCCGATCACGCTGTCGCAGGCGATCGTCGACGCGGCCAGGAGGCAAATCCAAATCAGTCGTTTCATCTTCAGCGTTCCCCTGTTCCGTTACCGCCCGTTGCACCGGACGAAGTACGCGATGGAGCGGTCCCAGGTCTTCTCCTGCTCCGCGGTGAAGTAGCACGCCGGAAGCTGCCCGCTCTTCCGGTGGTAGGCGATGCAGTCGCAGCAGACGCCGTGCCGGGGGCAGCCCGGATAGGAGCAGTTGCAGTTCTTCCTGTTCTTCGTTTCGTTGGGGCACGTCATGCAACACCTAGAGCGCGGACCCCTGAGCCCGCGTGCCGTATGCATACCCCATTTCTCCACATCCCGGAAAGCCTTTTTTCCAACATACCTTTAAAAACCCTCCGGTCTGTGGTAGTACTCTTGCAGTTAATTAACCTTGGTTGCCGCGCAACCGGAAGAGGCAATAGGCATTCAGATGGCCGACAAGCACGAGATCCTCTGGAAACTGATGGAAGACACCTACCTCGAGAACGACCCGAAATCGCTGCAGCGGTCGTTCGCCAACCATCTGGAGTACTCCCAGGGCAAGAACCGCCACATCGCCACGCGGCACGATCTGTACCAGGCCGCAGCCCTGTCCATCCGCGACCGCCTGATGGAGCGGTGGAACGACACGATGAACACGTATTATGAGAAGAACGTCAAGCGCGTGTACTACCTCTCGCTGGAGTACCTGATGGGACGGACGCTGGGCAACAGCCTGGTGAACCTGGGCATCGAGGGGGACGCCGCGACCGCCCTGACCGAGCTCGGCTACGATCTCGAGGACCTGCGCGAGCTCGAGCCCGACGCAGGGCTGGGCAACGGCGGCCTTGGGCGCCTGGCGGCCTGCTTCCTGGACTCCATGGCCACCCTGGGGCTGCCCGCCGACGGCTACGGTATCCGGTACGAGTACGGCATCTTCGATCAGAAGTTCGAAAACGGCTTCCAGGTCGAGAAGCCCGACCACTGGCTCCGTTTCGGCAACCCCTGGGAGCTGGTGCGGCCCGAGTTCAGTTACCCGGTGAGCTTCGGGGGGCACGTCGAGAAGAGCACCGACGCCGAGGGCCGCCTCAGTTGCCGCTGGGTCCCGGCGGACCGCGTCGTCGCGGTCGCCTACGACACGCCGGTGCCGGGCTACCGCAACCGCACCGTCAACACCATGCGCCTGTGGTCGGCCCGAACCCTCGACGAGTTCTCGCTCCAGCACTTCAACGAGGGCGACTACATGCGGGCCGTGGCCGACAAGATCCACGACGAGAACATCTCCAAGGTGCTCTACCCGGCCGACGAACGCGAGGCGGGCAAGGAGCTGCGGCTCAAGCAGGAGTACTTCTTCGTGGCGGCCACCCTCAAGGACATCATCCGCCGCTTCCGGATCAAGAACGAGGACCTGCGGAAGCTGCCGACGAAGGTCGCGATCCAGCTCAACGACACCCACCCGGCGCTGGCCATCCCCGAACTGATGCGCCTGCTCGTGGACAAGAACGGCTTCCCCTGGGAGGACGCGTTCAGCGTCTGCCAGGGCGTCTTCGGTTACACCAACCACACGATCCTGCCCGAGGCCCTCGAGAAGTGGCCCGTGTACATGCTCGAGCGGCTCCTGCCGCGGCACCTGGAGATCATCTACGAGATCAACCGGCGCTTCCTCGAGGAGGTGTCCGCCAGATTCCCCGGCGAACCCGAGCTCGTCTCGAAACTGTCCATCATCGAGGAGGGCCCGCGCAAGTCCGTGCGCATGGCGCACCTGGCCATCGTCGGCAGCCACTCGCTCAACGGCGTGGCCGCGCTCCACAGCGAGATCCTGAAGGCCAAGACCTTCCACGATTTCCACCGGCTGTGGCCCGAAAAGTTCAACAACAAGACCAACGGCGTCACCCAGCGCCGCTGGATGAAGTTGTGCAACCCGCGCCTGACCGGTTTGATCGAGAAGCACATCGGCGGCGGCTTCATGACCGATCTGTCCGGGCTCGCGAAGCTGGCCCCCCTGGCCGACGACCCGAAGTTCCGCGCGGCGTTCCGTGAGGTCAAGTCCGCCAACAAGCGGGCGCTGGCCCACCTGGTCAGGCAGAAGACCGGCATCACGATCAACCCCGACTCGATCTTCGACTGCCAGATCAAGCGGCTCCACGAGTACAAGCGCCAGTTGATGAACGTGCTGCACATCATCGCCCTGTACAACCGCATCAAGGCCGGCCAGGGGGCCGGCATGGTCCCGCGCACGTTCATCTTCGGCGCCAAGGCCGCGCCCGCCTACCGCATGGCCAAACTGATCATCAAACTGATCAACTCCGTGGCCGACGTGGTCAACGATGATCCCGACGTGGGCGACCGCCTCAAGGTGGTGTTCCTGGAGAACTACTCGGTGAGCCTGGCGCAGCGGATCATCCCGGCCGCCGACGTGTCCGAGCAGATCTCGACGGCGGGCATGGAGGCCTCCGGCACCGGCTGCATGAAGCTCTCCATGAACGGCGCCCTGACCATCGGCACCCTCGACGGCGCCAACGTCGAGATCCTCGAGGAGGTGGGCGCCGAGAACATGTTCATCTTCGGGCTCAAGACCGACGAGGTGCTGCACCTGCGCGCCTCGGGGTACCGTCCCCGCGACGTCTACGAGCGCTGCGACGAGCTGCGTCAGGTGCTGGACATGATCGCCGGCGGCGCCTTCTGCCCCGAGCAGCCCGGGTTGTTCGCGCCCATCGTCCACGCCCTGCTCGACGGCGGCGACTATTACATGGTGATGGCCGACTACGAGTCCTACGCCCGCTGCCAGGAGGCGCTGGCCGACACCTACCGCGATCCGGAAAAGTGGAGCCGCCTGGCCATCCTCAACGTCGCCAGGATGGGCAAGTTCTCGTCGGACCGCACCATCCGGCAGTACGCCGACGAGATCTGGCACGTGCAGCCCGTCGAGCCCGCCTCCAAGCAGCACGGACGCTGATCGCCCAGCACCGCTTCGGCATGGGCGAAGACGCCCGGCGGTCCGATCGGGCCGGACGGACGGCTTCGGCAGGCAGCGCGAAAATGCGCTTGGAATCCCCATGCCATCCGGTCATAATCACCCGAGAGGATGCCATGAAACCAACCCACCTGAAGACCATCGTCTCCCTGATCCTGTGTGTCGTCTCCCTGGCCGCCTGCACGTTCGACACCTCCGGACTGGGCCCCCTGCCGTCGATCTGCGGCGACGGCGCCCTGGACCCCGGCGAGGCCTGCGACGGCGCCGACCTCGACGGCCAGACCTGCGTGACCCGCGGCTTCGACGGCGGCGAGCTGGCCTGCGAGGCCGGCTGCGGCGCCTTCGACGAGTCCGGATGCCATGCGTGCGGCGACGGCGACGTGAACCCCGGCGAGGTGTGCGACGGCGACGACCTCGACGGCCAGACCTGTATGACCCGCGGCTTTGGGGGAGGCCTCCTCCTCTGCGCCATGGACTGCCTGACCTTCAACGAGTCGGCCTGCTGGTCCTGCGGCGACGGCGACCTGAACCCCGGCGAGACCTGCGACGGCACCAGCCTCGACGGCCAGACCTGCGAGACCCGCGGCTTCGACGGCGGCGAGCTGGCCTGCGAATCCGGCTGCGACGCCTTCGACGAGTCCGGATGCTATGCGTGCGGCGACGGCGACGTGAACCCGGGGGAGGACTGCGACGGCACCAACCTCAACGGCCAGACCTGCGCCTCCCTGGGCCTGCCCGCCTCCCCGGCGCTCTCCTGCGACGGGAGCTGCCGCTTTGCCGGCTGCGACCTCTATCCCGTGGTGTCGGCGGGCGTGCTGCACACCTGCGGCCTGTCGGCCACGGGGACCGCCTACTGCTGGGGCTACAACGCCTACGGCGAGCTCGGCGACAACACCACCACGTCCCGCAACATCCCCACGGCCGTCGCAGGGGGGCACACCTTCGTGGCCATCTCGGTGGGCGATTATCACACCTGCGCGCTGAAGGCCTCGGGGGAGACTTGGTGCTGGGGCTACAACAACTTCGGCCAGCTCGGCGACAACACCACGACCTCCCGCTACGTCCCCACGCTGGTCCAGGGCGGCCGATCCCTGACCAGCCTCTCCGCGGGCTGGTACCACACCTGCGGCCTCACCGCGGCCGGCGAGGCCGTGTGCTGGGGCTGCAACATCTACGGCCGGCTCGGCGACAACACGGGGGTGGACCGGTGGGTCCCCACGGTCGTGGCCGGCGGCCACACCTTCGCCACCATCTCCTCGGGGCACCGCTTCACCTGCGGCATCACCACCACGGGCGTTACCCTGTGCTGGGGTCACAACTGGCGCGGCCAGCTCGGCGACAACTCCCTCACAGACCGCCTCGCCCCCGTGACCGTGGCCGGCGGCCACACGCTCGTCTTCGTCGCCGCCGGCGGGGACCACGCCTGCGGCATTGCCCGTGACGGTTCGCCCTGGTGCTGGGGCTCCAACACCTACGGGCAGGTGGGCGACAACTCCGTCACGAACCGCAACACCCCCGTCGCGGTCCCAGCCTACTGACAGCGGTGGTCGGGCCCGAGGATGACGTCTCGGGCACCCTCCATGAATGAAGGGGACCACCGCGGGGACAGGGCCGGTCCCCGTGGACCGCACGGCCGCCGTGCGACGGCGCGTCCTGCCCACGCCAGGATCATCGGCCGTAGGAGCCGTCCTTCTCGTGGAGGAAGACGTCGTTTTCGCGGATCACCTCGAGCATCCTGCCGTGGACGCCGGGGCGGCCCAGGAGGAGGCGGCCCGTGAAGGGATCGAAGGGACCGCCGTCGACGTCGGTGGCCACCGCGCCGGCGCCGCGGGCGATGAGCACGCCGGCGGCCAGGTCCCACGGGTGGAGGTTGACCTCCATGTAGCCGTCGACCTGCCCGCGGGAGCAGATGCAGCAGTCCAGCGCGGCCGAGCCCGTGCGCCGCAGCCCCTGGGTGCGCGTCATGAAGGTGGCGATCATGGCCAGGTAGCGCTCCGGCCGTGTCGTGCGGTCGTATCCACAACCGAACATCAACAGGGAGGAGCCCAGATCGTCACGCGCAGCCAGCCGCGGCAGGGGCGAACCGTTGAAGCGCGGCGCCTCGCCCGCGACGCAGGAGAACGTCCAGTCCAGCGCCGGCGCATGGACCACGCCCACGGCCGCCTCGCCATCGATGAGCAGCGCGATGGACACGCAGAAGAACGGAAGCCCGTGCGCGAAGTTGGTGGTGCCGTCGAGGGGGTCGACGCACCAGACCCGCCGGGCGGCGCCTTCTGGGCCCTGACCTTCGGTCTGCCCCCCCTCCTCGGCCAGGACCGTGTCGTCGGGAAAGTGCTCAGCCAGCCGGGCGCGCACCAGCGCCTCCGAGCGACGGTCGTAGGGGGTGACCAGGTCGATGGCCCCCTTGTGCTCGACCACCTCCGGAGCGACCCCGAGCCGGTGGCCCTCGAGCAGGATCCCGCCCGCCTCGCGGGCCATGTGCAGCGCGATCATGAGTTCATTCTGCATGGGGGATTCCATCCTTGTCGGCGCTTCCGACGCGCTCTCAGGCGGTCTTGAGCAGATCGATCAACTGGCGGCGGGCGCCCTCGGGATCATCGGCGGGGATGAGCCGGATGACCTCGGCCAGCTTTAGGTATCCGTGGACGCCCAGCCAGTTCGAGAAATGCCGGCGGCCGGCGTGGTACAGGAAGGACTCCACCGGCACCCACTCGAGGCAGGAGCGCAGCTCCGACAGGGTCCGGGCCCGGGCGACCTCCCGTGAGTCCTGGCCGGGCATCCGGAAGATGAAGTCCCCGAAGCCGAAGTGGTGCAGCAGGTGGGCCTGCAGCATCGACAGCAGGTGGGGGGAGGTCTTGTGCATGAACGATGCGCCCAGCCCGGTGATCTCGTGTTCACGGTGGCTGCGGGCGCTCATGATCACGATGGGGAACTCCGCCTGCAGGCTGTTGCGCTTCTCCAGGAGGTGGATGCCCGCGTCGCTGTTGTTCTTCCCATCCTTGGGAAAGCCCAGCGCGGAGATGATGCCCACCAGGCGGTCTCCGAAGCGATCCATGTAGTCGGCCGCCTGCTCGAAGGACGAGGCCAGCAGAAGCACCGGGCGCTCGTTGGCGGCCTTCTCGCGCAGGCTCTCGGGCGAGGAGGACGGCGGCAGCAGCGACAGGGTGCGCTCCGTCAACTCCCGCAGGATCAGCGGGATGAAATAGGAGGCGAAGTTGATCTCGTCCTCGACGAGCATCAGGAAGCGGCGGTGCTGATCCCGGTAGAGCTCCTCGGCGTTGATCTGATCCTCGATCAGATCGATCACGGCCGCGGCCAGCCCGGGCTCGGAGTGCCAGCGGAAGTGATAGGCCATGGCCCCCAGCG
>PHBF01000174.1 GCA_002841905.1 Deltaproteobacteria bacterium HGW-Deltaproteobacteria-17 | reverse complement strand
TCGCGCGGGGCAGGATGCCGTGCAGGTAGGCGATGGCGACGCCGTAGTTGGTCACGGGGACGCCGGCGGCGACGGCGCGGCGGATGCGCGTGAGGATGGCGGCCCGGTTGACCATGCAGCCGCCGCACTGGATGATCAGATCGTAGCCGGTCAGATCCTCGGGGAAGTCGTGGCCTGCGCGCACGTCGAACTCGATGCGGGCGCCGGTGACCGTGGCCAGCCAGCGCGGCAGCTTGACGCGGCCGATGTCCTCGGAGATGGGGCGGTGGGAGCAGGCCTCGGCGATGAGCACGCGGGAGCCGTCCTTCAGGTCGGCGATCGCGCGCACGCCGCGCACGGCCTCTGCAAGGTCGCCCTTGTGCCGGGCGAACAGGATCGAGAAGCTCGTCAGGGGCACCTCCGGCGGCACGTCGGCGTCGACCTTCAGGAACGCCTGGCTGTCGGTGACCACCAGCGCCGGGGGCTCGCGCAGCACGTGGCGAAGCGTGTACTCCAGCTCGCGCTCCTTGACCACCACGGTGGTCACGTCGGCGTCGAGCAGCTCCCGCAGGGTCTGCACCTGGGGCAGGATCAGGCGTCCCCTGGGCGCCTCCTTGTCGATGGGCACCACCAGCACCACGGTCGAGGGCGAGCGCACCAGGTCGGCGATGATCGGCAGCTCCTCGTCCCGGCCGGCGGCCAGCCTGGCCAGTGCGTCCCTGGCGCGCTCGACGTCGGCCGGACGGGTCGCGCTGAAGGCCAGCACCGGGGTCTGCTCGAAGCGCCCGGCCAGATCGGCCCGGAACGCGTCGAGCGCGTCAGGATCGGCGAGATCGGCCTTGCCCGCCAGCAGCACGAAGGGGACCCGAGCGCCCTGCAGGTCGTCGACCAGCGCGGCCTCGAAGCGCGAGAACACGCCGACCTCGCAGATCAGCACGGCCAGATCGGCCCGGGCGAGGACCTTGCGGGTCTTCTCGACGCGTTTTTCACCGAGCTCCCCCTCGTCGTCCACGCCGGCGGTGTCGATGAGCACCACCGGGCCGAAGGGCTGCAGCTCGTAGCTCTTCTCGACGGGGTCGGTCGTGGTGCCGGGGGTGTCCGAGACGATGGACATCTCCTGGCCCAGCAAAGCGTTCATGAACGCGCTCTTGCCGACATTGCGGCGGCCGAGCACGGCGATGTGGGTTCGGTTGGAGCGGGGTGTCGAGTTCATGGTTCACCTTGGGGGGGCACGAAGCCCAGCGACAGGATCCGCTCCGGACGCAGCAGGTCCTCGATCACGTCCCCTTCGGCCACCTCGAGGTCCCGGCAGGTGTCCACCAGGTCCCTGCCGGTGCGTCGCATCTCCAGGGCCACGCGCTCGGCCGTCTCATGGCCGAAGGTGGCCAGCAGCAGGGTCGCGGCCGCCGGGTGCGCCACCAGCTCGCGGCGCATGCGTCCGGCGTCGGCCTCGAGCCCGGAGAGGGCGTTTGCGCCCAGCAGGTCGCAGGACTGCGACAGCAGCGTCAGGGAGTGAAAGAACAGGTACGAGGCCAGCGGCAGGAAGGCGTTGAGCTCGAGCTCGCCGCGGGCGAACAGGCGGGCGGCCGTGGCCTCGTCCCCCTGCACGCGCACGGCGGCCATCTCGACGGTCTCGCAGATCACGGGGTTGAACTTCCCCGGCATGATCGAGGAGCCGACCTGCACCGCCGGCAGGCGGATCTCGCCCAGCAGGTGCATCAGGCGCAGGTCGTGGGCGAGCTTCTCGAGGTTGACCGCGACGATCTTCACGATGGCGAAGGCCTCCGCGAGCAGGTCGTGGTTGGCCGTGGCGTCGACGAGGTTCTCCGCGCGGGCCAGGGGGAGCCGGGTGGCCTGCCGCAGCCGGGTCACCACCTGCAGGATGAACGGCCGCGGCGCGGCCAGCCCCGTGCCGATGGCGGTGCCGCCGAGGTTGACCGTGCGCAGCCGCTCGCGGGCCTTGAACACGCGCCAGCGATCCCGGCCGATGGCCTCGGAGTAGGTCGAGAACGAGCGGCCCAGCGTGGTGGGGACCGCCGGGGTCAGTTGGGTCCGGCCGAGCTTGACCACGCCGGCGAAGCGGCGCTCGAGCTCCTGCAGCGTCAGGAGCAGGCGGTTGAGGGACTCCTCGAGATCCTCGAGCATCCACAGGGCGCACACGTGCACGGCCGTCGGGAACACGTCGTTGGTGCTCTGGTGAAGGTTGGCGTGGGCCAGCGGGTCCACGACGTAGGTGCCCGGCGCGGCGCCGAGCCTGAGCCCGGCGACGTTGGCCGCGATCTCGTTGACATTCATGTTCACGGACGTGCCCGCGCCCCCGGCGTGGGGGTCCACGACGAACCACTCGGCATGGACGCCCTCGGACATCTCGCCCAGCGCCTCGAGCAGGGCTCCGGCGACGGGCTCGTGCAGGTACTTCAGATCGGTCGAGGTCTGGGCGCAGGCCAGCTTGACGGTGGCCAGGGCCCGGTAGAAGGCGTGGGGGTAGGCGCTGCGCGTGGCGGGGAAGTGCGACAGGGCGCGCACCGTGTGGATGCCGTACAGCGCGTCGGCGGGGACCTCCAGCTCGCCCAGGGCGTCATGTTCGATGCGTGTGGTCATGATGGGCACCTGTGATGTCACATGAACAGGTCGCGATCGCCGCCGCGGATCTTCGCGAGGTTGGCGTTGACCGCGAGGCGGATCGCGTCGGGCACGTCGGCCAGCTTCCTGTCCATCAGGGCGCGGCCCACGGCCCGGGTCTCCTCGGAGGCGTAGTCGATCAGGTACTCCTCGAAGGTGAACAGGGCGTTGGGCAGGCACTTCTCCTTGATCGCACCGGGCTTGGCGTACTCCATGAAGTCCAGGCCCGTGCGGCCCAGGCGGTAGCACGACGTGCAGAACGACGGCAGGTAGCCGTGGGAGCAGATGTCGCGCACGACCTCGTCGAGGGAGCGGTGGTCGCCCAGGCTGAACTGCTCGCAGGCGCCATCCTCGCTGTAGCCGCCGGGATTGGTGCGGCTGCCCGCGGAGATCTGCGACACGCCCAGGTCGAAGCTCGCGGCGCGGATCTCGGGCGTCTCCCGGGTGCTCAGGATCAGGCCCGTGTAGGGCACGGCCAGGCGCAGCACGGCGATGATCTTCTTGAAGTCCTCGTCGGAGACGGGGTACGGCGGACGGGCCGCCACCGGGGCGCCCTCGGCGGGCTCCAGGCGGGGCACGGAGATGGTGTGCGGCCCCATGCCGAAGTACTTCTCGAGGTGCTCGATGTGCGCCATGAGGGCGAGGACCTCGTAGCGGTAGTCGTACAGGCCGAACAGGATGCCCACGCCCACGTCGTCGAGGCCGCCCTGGAAGGCGCGGTCGATGGCCGACAGCCGGTACAGGTAGTCGGCCTTGGGACCGAACGTGTGGAGCTCGTGGTAGGTGGGCTCGTGGTACGTCTCCTGGAAGATCTGGTAGGTGCCGATCTCGGCCTCCTTGAGGCGCGCGAAGTCCTCGATCTCCAGGGGGGCGATGTTGACGTTGAGGCGGCGGATGGTGTTCTTGCCGTCCCGGGCCGAATAGACCGTGGCGATGGCGTCGAGCACGTAGTCCAGGCCGTCGCGGGGGTAGGCCTCGCCCGAGACCAGCAGCGCGCGCTTCTGGCCCGTCTTGAGCAGGTACTCCGCCTCGGCGCGGATCTCGTCCATGGACAGGGCGCGGCGCTTGACGCCCTTGTTGGATACGCGGAAGGCGCAGTACGAGCAGTCGTTCTTGCACAGGTTGGAGATGTACAGCGGCGCAAACAGGACCAGCCGGGAACCGTAAATATCATCCTTGACGGATTTGGCGGCTTCGAAGATGGCCTGCAGGAGCTCCGGATCGGTGACGGCCAGCAGCTCGGCCGTCTCCTCCATGGTCAGGCGCTCCAGGCGGCGGCTCTTCTGCAGGATCTCCCTGACGCGGGAGGGATCGGGCCTGCGTTCGATCAGTTCGTGAATTCTGGAATCGGGGATGAAATTGTCCATGAAAAGACCTCCGGTACAACGAGGTCATTTATAATGCGGAATATCGGAATTACAACTCCGAAAATGCTTTGGGAGCGTTTTTTGGGAATTTTTTCACTTGCCGAGACGGGCGACCCGGGAGTTTTTCAGGAAATCCTGCCAGAAACGCGCCGTGTCGGCGATGGTGCGGTCCCTGGACAGGCGCAGGACCTTGAGGGTGGTCTCGACGAGGGGGCGGGCGTCGGGGGAGTCGATGAGGTAGGTGACCGCGAACAGGCGGATCTGTGCGTCGGTGTCGGTCAGCCCCCGGGTGATCGCGGAGACGACCTCGGGGTGGTCGGGCGCGATGGCGCCCAGGGCGGTGAAGACCGACAGGCGGGTCCCGGCGTCCTCGGCCGTGGCGTGCCAGTTGAGCAGGTCGTTGAGCCAGACCACGGCGCGCCGTCCCTGGGCGGCCAGGATCTGCGCCACCAGGCTCCGGTGACGGGCCGGACACAGGCGCACCAGCTCGGGGTGGAACTCCGGGGGCAGCTGCCAGATCAGGGAGCGGGAGTCCTCCCGCACTGACTCGTCGTTGGCGTCGAGCCCGGAGAGCAGGGTGGCGACCCCCTCCTCGGTGGTGAGGCGGTCCGCGGCGAACGTGACCTGCAGATCCATGGCGCTCAGGCGCGGCTTCTCGGTGAGCCGCAGCAGCGTGGCCAGGGTGCGGGTGCGCCGCTGGGCGGGCGTAATGATCTCGGGCGTGGGTGCATCGACCAGGGGCACGGGGGCCGGCCGCCGCGTCGCCGGCGTCGGGGAGCACGTCCACAGCAGGGTACAACTCAACAGCATCGGAATCACGGAACCACGCATGTATTTGGCGGACGCCTCCCTCGTGGCAACGAACGTAACCCGCAGGGCGCCAACGCGCAAAAATCCGCATGGAATCCCCTCCGGGAATCTTGAAAATGAAAATCAATTTGAATATCTTTATGAAGTCGCTTCGGGGAGAAACACATGAACAAGGCAACCAAGACGTTGATCGCCGTCCTTTCGATGATGTTGTTCCATTCCGAGGCCTATGCCGCCGGGCTGTTCTGTCCGAATCCCACCGAAAACGACCAGGACAACAAGGACGTGGCCCGCAAGTATTTCCAGATGGGGCTGGGTTACTCCGAGCAGGCGGATCACCGCAAGTGCATCGAGGCCTTCGAGTGTGTGCTGAAGTTGATCCCGTACTCCACCAGCGCCCGGTACCAGCTCGCCAAGGCCCTCGACGACGGGGGACAGTACACGCGGGCGAAAAAGGAATACAAGCTTTTCCTGACCACGGCGGACAAGGCTGATCCGCTGCGCCAGAAGGTGCAGGAGCGGCTCGCCGCCATCGAGACGCTGGCGGACAAACCTTTGCCGCCCGAGGCCGGAGAGGTCGCCGTCGAGAAGGTGAAGGAGGACCTGCGCGAGGAGTTGAACCGCAAGCTCGCCGAACTGCAGAAGGCGAACAAGGCGGCCGATGAGCTCGAGAAGGAGAAGGCGCGCCTGCAGGAGGAATACAAGAAGAAGGAGGCCGAGAAGCTCGCCGAGCTCAACGAGAAGATCCGTGAGGTCACGCAGGCCAAACATGCGGACAGCCCCGATATCGGCAAGACTATCCCGCCGGTGTCCGCGCCAGGTCATCGCAGGAAGGCCCCCTACGATCAACTGGTCTTCGCTGGATTGGGTTTTACGAATCATGACGCCGTCTATACCTTCAACCAAGACCTTGACCTCGTCTCCAAGACCCTGTTCCCCAGTGGACTCGTCGGGGTGGACTTCTTCCTTTCCCGCCGCAACTCGCTCGGCTTCCACCTCCAGTTCGACCTCATGCCCGTGCGGGCCCGGCTGGAGGGGCAGGGGACCGATGCACGGTCCTATTGGGGCAGCAATTTTCTTCTGATGCCGAAGTACTCTTTCTGGTCTGGTGCTGTGGGGTCGACCAACCGTCTGTATCTGCAGGGCGCCGTCGGTCTGTCCTATCTGACCGGCTCGGCGAAGTACTACAACGCCTCGTTGAACGAAGGCGTGGGCCTGGATTACAACCTGTTGCAGATCGTGGTCCAGGTGTCCGCCGGCTGGATGGTCCGGCTCAC
The DNA here is from genome assembly GCA_002841905.1 of Deltaproteobacteria bacterium HGW-Deltaproteobacteria-17. Taxonomy (GTDB): domain Bacteria; phylum Myxococcota_A; class Polyangia; order HGW-17; family HGW-17; genus HGW-17. The sequence goes on along the minus strand of PHBF01000174.1, from coordinate 315 downwards.
TCCCAAGTTGCATCTGGCGCTGCAGGTGCAATACAGGATGGAACTGAACGGCAACGACGAGACCTCGCACCTGGGGGTCCTGGCGATGGCGGTGTTTCCGTTTTAACATTAGGAAAGGACAAAAACATGACTCGCGCGATTCGTCACCTTCTGTTTTTCTGCATGTCTGTTTCCGCTCTCGGGTTGGCCATCGGTTGCAGCCAGAACTCGGTCAAGAGCGAGAACAACCTGAACAGCCAGAACAACTACAATTTTGTGCCTACTGCTCCTGAGTGCGGCAATATCGGCCGGCTGGACACGGTAACAAATTTATGC
>PHBF01000173.1 GCA_002841905.1 Deltaproteobacteria bacterium HGW-Deltaproteobacteria-17 | reverse complement strand
CACGGTGTGCTGCACCCCGCTGCCGGGGGACGGCAGCACCGAGCCCATGAGCTTGTCCATCCAGGAGCTGGTGGACGCCACCAGCAGGAACGACGGATGATGCACCTGCGGCACCAGCAGGTCCAGGTGCCGCAGGAGGACGGTCAGCAGAAGATAATCCAGCTCGGAGGCCGCCCGGAACACGTATACGGGAACGCCGGGGACCTGCAGCAGCCGCTCCCGGTCGACCTCCGCGATCTGAAGGCGGGGCCAGACGATCGGATCGAGCAGCACGCTCAGCCTGTCCGACTGATCGAACCAGTGATCCAGCAGTTGGCGCCAACCCTGCTTCATTCGTCAAGCCCGTGGATGATGGTGGCCGGATCGGCGTCCAGCGCGCGCTTGCGGGAGAGCCGCAGGCGGCCCTTCTGACGGTCGATCTCGACGAGGAGCACGTTCACCTGGTCGCCCTCGCGCACGATGTCCTCGACATTGGCCACGCGGGTGTTGTCGAGCTCGCTGATGTGGCACATGCCGTCGGTGCCGGGCAGGATCTCGACGATGGCGCCCGTTCCTTCGAGGATGCGGGTGACGTAGCCGGCGTAGACGCGGCCCACCTCGGGTTCGGCGCACAGCGCCTTGATGCGCTTGACCACCCACTCGCCGGCCTCGGAGTCGGCCGTGGCGATGCTGACCAGGCCGGAGTCCTCGACGTTGATCTTGGCGCCGGACTGTTCGCACAGGCTCTTGATCATCTTGCCGCCCGGGCCGATCAGGTCGCGGATCTTGTCCTGGCTGATCTGGATGGTGTAGACGCGCGGGGCGTGCTCGGGGAGCTCGGCGCGCGGGGCGGGCAGCGTCTCGGCCATCTTGCCGAGGATGTGAAGGCGGCCCACGCGGGCCTGCTCGATGGCCTGGGACATGATCTCGCGGGTCAGGCCCAGGACCTTGATGTCCATCTGGATCGCGGTGATCCCGGTGGCCGTGCCGGCGACCTTGAAGTCCATGTCGCCGAGGTGGTCCTCGTCACCGAGGATGTCGGTGAGCACGGCGATGTCGCTGCCCTCCTGGATCAGGCCCATGGCGATGCCCGCGACCGGGGCCTTGAGCGGGACGCCGCAGTCCATCAGGGACAGCGTGCCGCCGCAGACCGAGGCCATGGAGGAGGAGCCGTTGCTCTCGGTGATCTCGGAGACCACGCGGATGACGTACGGGAAGTCCTCCTGGCTGGGCAGGACCTTGGAGATCGCGCGCAGCGCCAGGGTCCCGTGGCCGATCTCGCGACGGCCCGGACCACGCATCATCTTGGCCTCGCCCACGGAGAACGGCGGGAAGTTGTAGTGCAGCATGAAGTTGCGCAGCTCCTCGCCGGTGAGGAGATCCATCTTCTGGTTGTCGGTGCCGAAGCCCAGCGTGGCCGTCACCAGCGCCTGGGTCTCGCCGCGGGTGAACAGCGCGCTGCCGTGGACGCAGGGCAGCAGGCCGACCTCGCAGGTGATCTGGCGGACATCGGTCAGTCCGCGTCCGTCGAGGCGCTTCTTCTCGTGCAGGATCAGGGCGCGGACCATCTCGTACTTGAGATCGCCGATGCACGCGCCGATGGCCTTCTCCTTGCCCTCGAACTCGGGGGCCAGCTCGGCGATGATCTCCTTCTTCGCCTCGTCGAGGGCGGCGTAGCGGGGCAGCTTCTCCTTGTTGGAGAGCGCGGAGATGAGGCGGGAGGTGCCCACGGCGCGGACGCGGGCCATGATCTCGGAGTTGTCCGGGAGCACGGGCACGGGGCGCTTGGTGCGGCCGACCGCGGCGCGGAGCTTCTCCTGCAGGTCGAGCACGGGCTGCACGGCCTCGTGGCCGAAGAACAGCGCGTTGACCAGCGTCTCCTCGTCGAGGTTGTTGAGCTCGCCCTCGACCATGACGATGGCGTCACGGGAGGCGACGATGTTGATGTCCATGTCGGAGTCGAGCAGCTGGTCCATGGTGGGCCAGGCGATGAACCGGCCGTCGACGCGGGCGATCTGGACGCCGGCGACGGGGCCGCTCCAGGGGACGTCGGACAGCATCAGCGCGGCGGAGGCGCCGATCTGGGCCAGGGGCTCGGTGGGGCAGCTGCGGTCGTGGGACACCACGGTGGCGACCACCTGGGTCTCGAAGAACCATCCCTCCGGGAACAGCGGGCGCAGGGGGCGGTCGATGAGGCGGGAGGTGAGGATCTCGGCCTCGCTGAGGCGGCCCTCGCGGCGGAAGAAGTTGCCCGGGATGCGGCCCGCGGCGTAGCTCTTCTCGACGTAGTCGACGGTCAGGGGCAGGAAGTCGGTGGCCGGATTGGCGGTCTTGGCGGCCACGACGGTGACCAGGACCATGGAATCGCCCAGACGGACCATGACGGCGCCGTCGGCCTGCTTGGCGATCTTGCCGGTCTCGATGGTGAGCTCCCTGTCATTGATTTGGATGGATTCTTTTACGTGCATTTTCTTTTCCTTGCGTTACATGATTGGACAAACAATAAAATATACTCACTCTGTGCTGGGGCCGTTATACCCATTTAAGGGGAAAAGGGAAATCTAAACTTAATTGTCGATTGGATCATAGCCCGCCAGGGTGAATCCGGAGGCTGTGATGAATTCTTCCAGGGTGAACTCGATGGGTGGACCAGGGATAATGTGGCAGTTTTCGTCCAGGATCCCTGCCTGCTGCAGGTTGAGCGCGGCCCTGAGATAGTGTTCGATGTTCGTGCCATTTTTTCCGTAGGCGAGGGTGATGATGGCCCATTCGCAATTGATGATGGGAAACAACCCCCAGTACCATCTGGCCGCTTCCGAGGTGATCCGGCGTTCGACCCGCGTGTCCAAATCATACAACCACAGGTGGGTCGCGGTCCCTGGTTCAGGCACGTCCCGGCCGCGATCCACTAATGCCACTAGGTTCTCGTATCCTGTGTGGAGGTTCATCATTTCATTGTCGGGATTCAGATTCAATTCTTCGTCCAGGATGCGAACTATTCCGGTATCAACATCGAGCACGTAGGACCCCGAGGGTACACAGTTGTCCCAGGCGATATATTTTCCCCAGGCAATGGCTGCGCCGACATTATAGGCCGGGTTCTCCACGATGACGTCCCTTGCGATGTCGTAGTACTGGAACGTGCCGCAGGGCCCGTAGTTCCAGAAGACCGCACGGTCACCAATGGCAACCTGAATAGGTGCTTCATGTTGATCATCGATGAGCCTGGTATCCTGAGTGTTGACATCATGGACCATCATGCGTACCAACAGCGGCCGTGCAGATGGTTCATATTCAATAAAATACATTTTTCCCGCTTTGGAGACTCCTTTTTCCAAACAGCCATATCCAGGTTGACACCAAGTACTGTACGGCTGTAGAACACCATTTTCGACCACCATTATTTTCGGCGATCCTTCCCATGGGTTTCCGGTGACCCCCGGTTGGTACTCTGTGTAATATGTATTAAAGAAAACACGCCCATTATACTCAAATGGCCAATTCTGTGAGGCCGGATATAATACAATGAATTTTTCATTTTTATTAACTAGATCATACGATGTTATCTCACCTCTCCAAACATTAATGCCATTGTAGGCGTCGCATATTCGACCACTGTCGTAGAGTAAATTTTCTGATTCGCCCAGAGACAAAGTGACTCCCTGCCTAGTGAACGGAACACTGAAAAAATGCGCCAATCCGCCAATCGCCAACCCATTTTCAGGTGTTGGTTCGCAGTTTTCCCGAGGGGGCCAGCCGTCGGGGACGTCGAAGTCCGGAACGTCGATCACATCGCTGTCATTGGCAGTGTCGGTGTCGGGACCCTCCGCGTCCGCATCTGCGTCGACCGGGGGTTGGCGCTGTGGCGAGTCGCAGGAGAGAAAGAGGCACGCATTCAGCAGGAAGGTGGCGAGGACGGCGCTTTTCATGGCCCCACCTCCCGGGTCAGCGGGTTCCCCAGGTCGATCCAGCGGCCCTGCGTCCATTCCCACCACCGGCCGTTCTTCAGATCTGAGAACACCAACCGGTCCCCAGAAATCGCCAGCCGCGGCTCCCGCAGCATGGAAACAGGCACGGCGTCCGACAGGCGGGTCCAGGCCTTCGTGATTAGGTCATGCACCCACAAGGAGGCCTTTCGGTCCGTCGCCGCGCGCGCCACCAGGTACAATTTTCCCATCCGGCCGTCCACCGCCAGGGCGCCGCGGTCCGGCGGCACCAGGGCGGGCAGCGCCAGATCGGCTCGCAGACCGTCTTTGTCCAACTTCCACAGATTCGGCAACAGGTGTGCCGGGCGCTTGATCAGAAAGTACGCCTCCCCCATTCGAGGAGCGGCCAGGCTCTCCACCCGGGCGAACTTCCAGTCCTCTAGGGTCTGTTGACGAATGATCTCCCCCGAACCCAGGTGCACGTGGAAGAGCACCGGCGCCGAGAATAAGCTCTGCCGCTGGATCACCCAGACCGAGTCGGGCGAGGCCTGGTGAAAAGCGAGGATCGCCAGATCCGTGGGCAGCGCCGTGGGTACCTGCGTCCAAGCCCCTGTCTGCAACGGATCACGAATGAACAGGGTGCCCCGGTCCAGCGCGATCGCCACCGTCAACCAGATGCCAGCGGCACCACCAACGAGGGAGGCGTCCACGCGCATGAACCGGAGATCGGTTTCCCGCAGATCGAGCCCGGAAGGCAAAGCCATGTATGAACGAACCAGAAAAGACGTCGGGTCCACGCCGAAGAGCCGCCAGTTGCCGTCCTCGTCCGTGATCCATCCGAAGAGCGGATCGAGCAGGTCCCGCGGAGGATCCCACAGGGGGTCCACAGGCAGTGGACTGCCTTCGGCGTAACCCACAGGCTGGCCCACGGGTCGAGGGAAGTGGACGCACACATCATCTGTTTCGGGATTGTAGGAGAACGTTCCAGGTTGGACTTGGAGCAGGTCATACTCCAGAGACGGCGCAGCGGGGTTCCAATCCTCGCTGGTGGGAACGCTCGTGGTCACTTGCGGAGAGGAGAATTTCAACTTGGAGTAACGGTCGTGGGTGGATACGAACGGGTCCGCTGGGAATGTGGAGAGCATGTCCCCGGACAGGAATTGCGGGAGTTCCCGGAACCGATCAGTTCGAAAGGTCAGAAAGGTGCGGGTGCCTTGAAAGAACGCGTCTCGCCAACGGGCCAGGAGGTCTTGATTGGGTGGGGGAGGAGAAGTGTCGAGGTGTCTCTGGAGTTCTTCTTGGGTCGAGAGCACCCCTAGGTCACGGGTGGAAGCTGCCTCGACGGGATGATAAAAATACTTGTACTTGCCAGTGGATGTGTCCAAAGCGAAATCTTTGGTCGAGTAATCATTGCCGTCAATGTTGTCCAATGCCGGATCTGACGGGCAGATTAGTATAAGTTGTCCCGTAGAATCATCCCGACAACTCGCCTCCGTTTGTCCCGGGCACACACACAGCCCCACCGACAACATTTCTTTCGAACTGGGACCCATTTCCCGGTCGTTGGAAAGGACCGCTGATACGGTGGCCGACGGATCAGGACACCACGCGAAATGCCCTCGATTGGTCCCAAAAGAATCGGTACGGATGTCCACCCTCAAGTCCGAGATCCTGCGTTCGCAGTGATCACCGACGCTGTTCTGGTTGTGATCCGCCTGGTCTGGGTTCTGGAACCATTTCACGAGTCCAGACCAACCATCGGCGTCTCGGTCCAGGTATCCACACGACGTGGCGAAGGGGTCTTCGGGGAGAATCCAGAAGAACGCCGGCGCTTGTGGGTCCGCGTGACCGCGATAGGAGATCGGAAAGTCGGGATCGGTGGATCGGCAGCCATCCGGATTGAGAGATGACATGTGCGTATCGTCAGGCGACTGGGCCCATGTCGGGGGGGGGGACTACGAGCCAAGATACAAGAATGACAGACACAACACCAAGGGAGTGCGAAAGTGGGTTCATGGTGGTGCCTCCTGGATGACAAAAATCATTATGGAAGCGAACCTTCCATTTTTCAACTGTTTTTTCTCTGACTTTACGTATTCGCCATGGACACGCACCGCACGGGCCGAAAGACAGTTCATCTACCTGGACGTGTATTGGCGGACTAGGCCTGGGCGAACAGGGCCTCGAGGTCGGCCAGGCTGGTCACCAGGCGGGCCGAGCCCGCGGCCATGGAGGCGCCGGCGACGTCCTTGAGGCCCGAGCCGGTGGAGAAGACCAGGCAGCGGTGGTGCGGCTGGATCGTCCCGGCCGCCTTGAGCGCGAGCACGCCGGCGAAGGCGCAGGCGGCGGCGGGCTCGGCGAACACGCCGGCGTAGGTGCCCATCAGGCGCCCGGCCTCGAAGATGGCCTCGTCCTCGACGGTGACCATCAGGCCGTTGGTGTCGCGGATCCCGCGCAGGGCCTTGACCGCGTCGCGGGGG